>DATKMJ010000060.1 GCA_035541935.1 Candidatus Binatia bacterium
GGGGGGGGGTGGGTGGGGATGGGCGGTCGCCCGCCCACCCCTCTGAGGAACTTTTGAGGCGGGGCCTGAAACAGAGCCTCGCCCCCAAACGTAGAGCAAGCAGCAATGGAACTCCGATCATGTGGTTGACTAGATTCGCGATTAGCCGGCCGGTGATTACCGCGATGGTTTTCATCGCGCTCGCCATTTTCGGCACGGTTGCCTTCTATAAGATAGGGCGCAGCGCGCAACCGCCGGGGACCGACTTCCCGATCGTCGTGGTCTACTCGGCCTACCCCGGGGCGTCGCCTCAGGAGATGGAGCGCCTGGTCGTCAAGCCGATCGAAGATCAGCTCGACGGGATCGACAACCTCGACCAGCTCAACGCGACGGCCCAAGAGGGCGTCGCGACGATCATCGTCCAGTTCAAGCTTGGGACGAACCTCGATATCGCGGCGATCAACGTGCAGAGTGCGGTAGACACGGCTCGCGTCTACCTGCCCGCCGACCTCAATCCGCCGAGCGTGGAGAAGAACGGCGCCTCGCAGCCGCTGCTCGACGTCGCGGTCAGCTCGAAGTCGCTCTCGCCGACGCAGCTCGCCGATTTCGTCAACAACAAGCTCGAGCCGATCCTCAAGGCGATTCCGAACATCCAAGCGGTCAGCATCTACGGCGCGAGCGATCGCGAGTTCCACGTCGAGCCGATCCCCGAGCGCCTGCTCGGGGCGAACGCGACGCTCGGCGACGTGTTCGCGGCGGTCGCCGCGAACAACGCGAACCTGCCCGGCGGCATGCTGCGCCAGCGGACGCAGGAGACCAGCGTCTCCGTGCACGCCGAGATCAACACGGCGCAGGATCTTCTCGGCGTACCGATGAGCGTGCCGGGCAGCTCGAACAAGAACATGAAGATCGGCGACGTCGCCTACGCGTTCGACAGCCACGTCGAACCGACGTCGATTTCGCATTACAACGGGGAGCCGCGAATCTACGTCGAGCTCGACCGGAACATCGCGGCCGACGAGATCACGTCGACGAAGATCGCTCGAGATCACCTCAAACAGATCGGCCAGCAGTTTCCCGAGCTGACCTTCAACGAGATCGACGCGCCCGCCGACTACACGCAGAAGTCTCTCAACGGCGTCTGGCAGTCGCTCATCGAGGGCATCGTGCTCACGATGCTCGTGATGCTGCTCTTCCTGCACGCGTGGCGGAACGCGATCGTCATCATGATCGCCATCCCGACGTCGATTCTTTCGACGTTCATCTTGATGAAGATGTTCGGCTTCCATCTCGATACGATGTCGCTGATGGGGCTCTCGCTGATCATCGGAATCCTGGTCGACGACTCGATCGTCGTGCTCGAAAACATCACCCGGCATCGAGATCTCGGAGAAGAGCCGATCGACGCGGCGATCAACGGCCGCAGCGAGATCGGCGGCGCGGCGGTCGCCATTACGATGGTCGACGTCGTCGTCTTCCTGCCGATCGCGTTCCTGCCCGGCATCGTCGGCGCATACCTGCGCGAGTTCGGCGCCGTCATCGTGATCGCGACGCTCTTCTCGCTCTTCGTCTCGTTCACGCTCACGCCGCTGCTCGCGGCGCGGTGGAGCGTCCTGAAGCGCTCGAAGGCGCGTCCGGCGTGGATGGAGGTTCTCGGCTCGCTGAAAACGACCCTCATCCTTTGCGGCGCCGCGATCGTGGCGTGGCTCATTCCCTGGCCGATTGCCGAGCTGCGCGAGATCCTTCCGATCATGATCGCCGCGGTCATGGTGTTGAACTTCTTCGTGCTGCGCTACGATTCGATTCTCAACTGGTACCGGACGAAGGCGCTGCCATATGCGTTGCAGCACGGCCTGTTCGTCGTCTTTACGTGCAGCGTGCTCGTGCTCAACTCGCTCACGCTCGCGATGGGGGCCGGCGCGACCACCGTCACGATCAACGTGCTGATCCTCGTCCTCGTCGTCATCTGGCATCTCGTCGGGATGGTTCTCCGCCGGCGCGTGCCCGAGGAGAGCCTCGCCTACCGCTGGTCCCCGTCCCGCAACGGCAGCGGGCGGCGGGGGGCGATCGTGCGCCTCGTCGCCGACTTCATCAAGAACGTCCCGCGGGTCTTCCTGCGCTGGTTCTACGCGACCGGGCGCAGCCGCCGCCTGACGTTCGCCACGTTCGCGCTGCCGGTCGCACTCTCGATCCTGCTTCCGCTGCTCGGTCCGATCGACTTCGATTTCGTGCCGCAGGTGCAGAACGGCGAGATCGCGATGACGGTGACCTACCCGCCGGGCACGCCGCTGCAGGTGACGTCCAAGTTCGTCACCGCGCTCGAACGGGGCATCATGAAGCTCGACGGCATCAAGTCGGTGAGTTCGACCGTCGGTCGCAAGCCGCAGGGCTGGGGCTCCGCGATCGGCGACAACTACGCCCGCCTCGACGCGCAGACGCTTCCCGAGCGGCGCCACGACACGTATAAGATCATCGATCAGATCCGCAAGCTCGCCTATCTCGTGCCGGGCGCCGACTTTCAAGTCGCCGGCGAGAACGGCAACGGCTCCGGCGCGTCGATCTTCTACTCGCTCTCCGGTCCGGAAGACGCGATCGCCCCCGCAGCGGAGAAGGTCGCGCAGTTCTTGCGCGACACGCCGGGCAGCGTCAACGTACAGACGAGCAACGAGGCGGCTGCGTCGCGCCTCAACGTCAACATCGACGCGCAGAAGGCCGAGGTTCTCGGCATCTCGCCCTCGACCGCGGCGAACGCCGCGCGCCTCGCGATCGACGGCGCGGTCGCGACGCGCGTGCGCTCCGAGAACGGGCTCGTCGACGTGCGCGTGCAGTTCCCGCTCTCCGATCGCAAGACGGTCGATCAGCTTCAAGACGTGCGCGTCCGGGCGGAGGATGGAACGCTCGTCCCGCTCGCCGACATCGCGAACCTCCAGTGGACGCAGGCGCCGCTGCAGATCAAGCGCCTCAACCGCCAGCGCGTCGTCGACGTCTACGGCGGAACGCTGCCGGGCTACTCGCTCGGCGCCGTCACGGGGCCGCTCGAGCGCCAACTCCGCAAACCCGGTTTTCTTCCCGAGGGCGTCGCGCTCACGGCGCAGGGCGACACGCAGTTCATGAACGAGACGATGGCCAACATGGGCATCGCGCTGCTCACCTCGTTCATGCTCGTCTACATGCTCATGGTGATCCTCTATGGGTCCTTCCTCGAGCCGCTGATCGTCATGCTCTGCGTTCCGCTCGCGATCATCGGAGCGCTCGTCGCGCTCTCGCTCATGCACCGCATCGAGCCGAACGCCGGACAATCGCTCAACATCATCTCGATGATCGGCATCATCATGCTCTTCGGGCTCGTCGCGAAGAACGGCATCCTGCTCGTGGATTACTCGAACACGCTCTGCCGCCGCGGCATGCGCGTTCACGACGCCGTGCTGCAGGCATCGACGACGCGGTTCCGACCGATTCTCATGACGACGTGCGCGATGATCTTCGGCATGCTGCCGCTCTCGCTCGGCTTCGCCGAAGGCGGCGAGTGGCGCCAGGCGATGGGCACGGTCATCATCGGCGGATTGCTAAGCTCGCTCATCTTGACGCTCTTCCTCGTGCCGATGGTCTACGAGACCTGGATGGGATTCTTCGAGCGGCTCGCCGACCGGCGCGCGATCGCGGCGGAGATGTCGCAACCGGCCGAGGTCGCTCGCGCCTAGCCGGCGCGCGCTCGTCACCGGCGCTGCCGGCGGCTTGGCCGCGGGCATCGCTCCCATGCTCGCGCGCGACGGTTTCGAGCGCGTTGCGATCACGTATCGGTCGACGTCGCCGGACGCGACGATCGAAGCGATCCGCCGGGCCGGCGCCGATGCCCCCGCGGTTCGCGTGGATTTCCTCGACGACGCCGCGAGCATCGAAGCAACTCTCGCCGACGCGGTCGGTCGCTTCGGTCCGTTCGATACGCTCGTGCACGCCGTCGGCCCGCTCGTCGTGAAGCGATTCGAGAACGCGACGCTCGAAGAGTATCGCGAAACGTTCGACGGCAACGTTCGCAGCGCGGTGCTCGCCGCGCGCGCGACCCTCCCCGCGATGCGCGCGGCCGGTTTCGGACGGCTCGTCTTCTTTGGGATGGTTGGCTCGAACGAGACGCGCCCATTCCGCGGGTTCACGTACTATCAAGCTGCGAAGAGCGCGCTCGTCGCGTTCGCCCGCTCGCTCGCCGTCGAGGAAGCCCGCCACGGGATCACCGTCAACGTCGTCGCTCCCGGCGATATCCGCGAGAAGAGTCTCGACCGGGCGCGCGCGTTCGAGCGCGAGGCCGGCAATCCGCGCGGCCGCGCGGGCAGCTACGAGGACGTCGCCGACGCCGTGCGCTTTCTCGTTGCAACGGAACGCGATTTTATCACCGGCGCCGTCATCGAGGTCGCGGGGGGCCTGCAGACCGCACAGGACAAACGTACGATCGGCTCGTAACCCGGGCCCTACGCGATGCGCGACGATAGCAACGGACATCGGTTTGCGCTGCCCGGTGCTCGAGCGCACTACGGGCCGGATAAGCTCGTCGCGGTCGAGCACATCGATCTCCACCTCACGCCCGACATCGACGCCGAGAGCCTCGACGGCATCTGCACGACCACGGTCCGCGCCCTCGACGAACCGGTGCCGCGGCTGACGCTCGACGCGGTGGACCTCGAGATCGTGCGCGTCGAGAACGCCCGCTATGCCGCGCGCGAGGGGAAGTTGGATCTCGAGTTCGAGCCGCCGATCGCACCGGGCGAGCGCAAGACGTTCTCGATCGTCTATCGCGTCACGAAACCGCGCCACGGTCTCTTTTTCATCAAACCGAGTGCGACGCGCCCGGAGCAGGTCGCGCACGCGTGGACGCAGAGTCAAGACGAGTACGCGCGCTATTGGTTCCCCTGTCTCGATTACCCGCACGAGAAGCAGAAGAGCACGACGACGATCGTCGTGCCGAAGGGCACCTTCGCGCTCGGCAACGGCGAGCTCGTCGAGCGCAAGGACGACGGCGACCACACGATCTTCCGCTATCGCCAAGACGTTCCGCACAGCACGTATCTCATGACGATGGTCGCGGGACCGTTCGTCGAGGTCGCGCAGCGCGCAGCCGGCAAGAACGGGGTTCCGATCTACTACTACGTTCTGCCCGGCCGCGAGGCCGAAGGCGAGCGGTCGTTCGACAAGACGCCGGCGATGGTTGACCTCTTCGAGGATCGCATCGGGACGCCGTATCCGTACGCGCGCTACTCGCAGATCGCCGTCTCCGATTTCATCTTCGGCGGCATGGAGAACACGTCGGCGACGACCCAGACCGACCGGACGCTTCACGACGAGACGGCGCATCTGGATTTCTCGAGCGATCTGCTCGTCTCGCACGAGCTGGCGCACCAATGGTTCGGCGACCTGCTCACCTGCCGCGACTGGGCGCATGCGTGGCTCAACGAGGGCTTCGCGACCTTCATGGAGGCGGTCTGGCGCGAGGCCGACGCGGGGCGCGACGAGTATCTTTACGAGATTTATCAAGGCCTCAAGGAGTATTTGAAAGAAGACGCAGACCGTTACAGCCGCCCAATCGTCTGCAACACCTACATCGCTCCGATCGAGATCTTCGATCGACATCTCTATCAGAAGGGCGCGGCCGTGCTGCACATGCTGCGAGGCGAACTCGGCGAGGCGCGTTTTTGGCGGGCCGTCGCTCGTTACGTCCGCGACAACGCGCAGCGCTCCGTGGAGACGATCGATTTCGTGCGCGCCATCGAGGACGCTACCGGGCGTAACCTGCGCCACTTCTTCAGCCAATGGGTCTTCCGCGAGGGCCATCCGAAGCTCGAAGTTAGCGTCGCGTGGGACGCGGCGCGTCGCGTCGCGACGCTGACGATGGACCAGAAGCAGCCGATCGATGCGCAACGCCCCGCCTACGAGTTCGCCGTCGAAGTCGTCTTCGCCGGAAGCGAGTCGCGCGAGCGCCGCATCCGGGCCGAGGTCGAACGCGCCCACGAGACGATATCGGTGCCGCTCGACTTCGAGCCGGCGCTCGTGCGGTTCGATCCCGGCGCGTTTCTGCTCGCCGACGTCGCCTACGCGTTCGGAACCGATTTTGCCGCGGCCGCGCTGCGCGACGACCCCGACGTCGTCGCGCGCATCCGGGCCGCCCGCGAGTTGGCCAACGACGGCGGCCGAACCGCGCGCGAGGCAATCGAGACGGCGTTCGAGCGCGAGGCGTTCTGGGGGGTGCTCGCCGAGACGGCGGCTGCAATCGGCACGACGCGCGCTGCCTGGGCGCGAACGATCCTGGTCCGCGCGCTCTCGCACGAGCATCCGAAAGTCGTGCGAGCCGTGGCGACCGCGCTCGGAAATTTCCGCGACGCCGAGACGGCAAGCGCGCTGATTGCGGCGGCCGCCGGCAACGCCTCGTATTTCGCGCGAGCCGCGGCGTTAACGTCGCTTGGCAAGACGCGCGATTCGCGGGCCCTCGACGTCTTGGTCGCAGCCGCGAATGGGCGGAGTTGGAACGGCGTCGTCGAGGCCGGAGCGGTTCGAGGATTGGCCGAGCTCGCCGACGCGCGAGCGATGCCGGCGATTCTCGCGGCTGCGCGGCCCGAAGAGAACGAAGGAAAGCGGCGCGCCGCCGTTGCGGCGCTGGCGCGCGTGGCCGCGCTCGTGGAGAGCGAACGGACGCGCGCGGTGGACGCGCTCGAGCAACTGCTGCTCGACGAGCGCTTCCTCGTGGCGATGGAGGCGATAACGGCTGCCGAAGCGGTCGGCGATGCGCGCTTGATCCCAACGCTGCAGCAGGTCGGCGAGCAAGCGGTGGACGGCCGCGTCCGTCGCGACGCGACCGAAGCCGTGATGCGCATCCGCGAAAGTTCGAAAGTGCCGTCGCAAGTCACCACGCTCAGAGACGACCTCGATGAGTTACGTGAAGAGCAGCGTAAGCTTCAGGCGAAGATCGAATCGCTCGCGCGCGCGTAAGAGGCGCGCGCTCGCATGCATCGCGCTGCTCCTCGGAGCGGTCGCGCTGTGGTTCGTCGTGCAGGCCCGCTCTTCGACGAAGCCGCCCGCCGCCGAGCAGGCGCGAACGCAGCCGCCGAGCCGCGTCTCCGCATACGACGCGCCCGAGTGGAGCGATGCCGAGCGTTCGCGCTTATGGAAGAGCCTGCACGGCGCGTTCGTTCCTGCGATCGCCGGCGCGAAGGGCTGGAGCTTTGCGGTCGTCGCCCCCGACGGCGCGACGCTCTTCGACGAGCGCGCGAATCGCGCGGTCGCGCCTGCCTCCGCGCAGAAGCTAATCGTCGCCGCGACGGCGCTCGACGCGCTCGGTCCCGCCTTTCGGTTTCACACGCTCTTTGCAAGCCGCGACGCGATCGCCGAGGGCGGCGCGCTCGACGGCGATCTCTGGCTGATCGGCTCCGGCGACCCGTCGCTGCAATCGGCCGATCTTCGTAACGGCGTCGGCGTCCTCGCGCGATCGGGATTGCGCAGGGTCGGCGGCAGCCTCGTCGTGGACGCCAGCGCGATGCGCGGGCCGGCGCTCAACGCGCACTGGGGCGCCGAGGACGACGGCCAGGAGTACGCAGCGCCGACGAGCGCGCTCTCCGTTGACGGCGACACCGCCGAGGATCGTCCGATGGACGACGTCGTTCGTTACGTCGCGGCGCGCGTGGACTCCATGCTCGCTGCGCGCGGGATCGCGCTCGCGGCCCCGCCCGGCGTCGGGGTCGCGCCGCTCGGCAGCGTCGTCCTCTGGGATCATCGCTCGCTTCCGCTGACGGCGCTCGAATCGCACATGCTCTTCGAATCCGACAACCATTATGCAGAGCAACTCTTGCGCACGGTCGGCGAAGCGGTGACCGGCGCGGCGGACGACGATGGCGGCATCGCGGCCGAGCGGCGCTATCTGCGCCGGCTCGGCATTCCGGCGCCGGGCCTGCGGATCTTCGACGGCAGCGGGCTCTCGGCGCAGAATCGCGTCGCGGCGATTACGCTGGCGCGTCTGCTCGCCCAATCCGAGGCCGCGCTCTATCGCCTGCTTCCGCTCGGCGGCCGCGAGGGAACGCTGCAGGATTACGATTTCACGACGGCGCTCGGCCGGGTTCGCGCGAAGAGCGGCCATCTCGCCGACGTCTCCTCGCTCGCGGGATACGTGACGACGCGCGATCGCGGGCGGCTGGCGTTCGCATTCTTGATCGACGGCTCTCCGGGCGATCCCGATGCTGCGATCGTCCAGGCCGTCGATCGGTTGGCGGTCTATTGATGGCGGAGATGGTTGACGAAGGCCTGCTCTCGAAACTGATCGGCCGCGCGCTGCAACACGGTGGCGAGTTCGCCGACGTCTTCTGCGAGCGCCGCCGCACGCTCTCGTACCGCCTGCAAGACGGCCGCATCCACGACGCATCGTTAGGGATGACGCTCGGCGTCGGCATCCGCGTCGTCGTCGGCGAGTCGGCCGGCTACGCCTGTTCCGACGATCTCAGCGAGAGCGCGCTGCTCGAGGCCGCCGATGCCGCGTCGCTGATCGCGCGCGGATCGCCGAGCGGGGAGACGCGCGTCGCCGACCTCAGCGTCGCGCGGGTCGCGTCGTTCTACGACGGACGGCACGACGGTCAGGCAGACACGCAGCGCTACGTCCGGATGCTGGAAATCGCCGACGAGACCGCGCGGCGCTACGATCCGCACGTCGTCGCGGTCAACGCGCACCTCAGCGACGAACTGCAGGAGGTCTGGATCGCAACGAGCGACGGGCGCCTCGTTAGCGATTGCCGGCCGCTCATCACCTTCGGCGTGCAAGTCGTCGCGACCGATAAGGGCGAGCGCGGCTCCGGCTACGTCGGCGACGGCGGGCGGACGTCGCTGGCCTACTTCGACCAAGAGACGCCCGAGGATCTTGCCAACGAGGCCGCGCGCATCGCGATCGTCAACCTCGCGGCGGTGCCGGCGCCGGCCGGCGAGATGGAGATGATCGTCGGCGCCGGCGGCGGCGGCGTCCTGCTGCACGAAGCGGTCGGCCACGGTCTCGAGAGCGATTTCAACCGTCGCGGCACGTCGCTCTACAGCGGGCGCATCGGCGAGCGCGTCGCAAGCGAACTGGTGACGATCTACGACGACGGTAACCTCAGCGAGGAGCGCGGCAGCCTCAACGTCGACGACGAAGGCGTGCCGGGCCAGCACAAGGTGCTCGTCGAGAACGGCGTGCTGCTCGGCTACATGCAGGACCGCCTCAACGCGCGACTGATGGGCGTGCAATCCACCGGCAGCGGGCGGCGGCAGTCGTTTCGCTTTGCGCCGCAGCCGCGGATGTGCAACACGTACATGCCCAGCGGCGAGTCGAGCGTCGAGGAGATCGTCGCATCCACGCAGCGCGGCATCTATGCAAAGTCGTTCGCCGGCGGGCAAGTCGAGATCGCGAAGGGCGATTTCGTCTTCATGATCGGCGAAGGCTATCTGGTGGAGAACGGCAAGGTCACGACCCCGGTGCGAAACGCGACGATCATCGGCAATGGTCCCGACGCGCTGATGAAGGTCGTCGCGGTCGGCAACGACGGCCGCCTCGCGCGGCGCCATTACACCTGCGGCAAAGGCGGCCAGTTCGTGCCGGTCGGCGTCGGCATGCCGACGGTCAAGATCGCTTCGATCACGGTGGGCGGTACGCAGCATGAATGAGACCGTTGCGATCGAGATCGCATGCAAGGCGCTCGCGATGGCGACCGCCGCGGGCGCGCAGAGCGCCGAGGCCTCGGTCTCGATCGCGCGGCGCTTCCACGCCGAGGCGCGCGAGAACGTGATCGCGCGGCTTGAAGGATCCACCGGCAAGAGCCTCTTCGTGCGCGTCTTCCGCGACGGCCGCAAGGCGACGCTCTCGACCTCGGACTTCTCGAGCGACGGCCTGCGCGACGCGGTCGCGCGCGCGGTCGCGCACGCCGGGCTCGTCGCCGCCGACGAGTTCGCCGGCCTCCCCGACGAGGTCGCGGCGAACGGCGTGCGGCTCGATCTCTGCGATCCGCGCATCGCCGATCGCGAGGGCGGCGAGAAGGTGGACGAGGCGCTTCGCCTCGAGCGGCTGATTCGTGCCGAGGATGCGCGCGTCGTCAACTCGAGCGGTTCGCATTACACCGATGCCGTCGCCGTGACCGCGCTCGCAAACACGATGGGCTTCGCCGCTGCCTACACGTGGACGCGCGCGGGCCGCTCGACCGGGCCGGTGGCGCTCGACGGCGAGGTGAAGCGGATCGGACAGTACGGCACCGCGGGGAGGCGGCTCGGCGATCTCGAGAGCTCCGAAACGGTCGCGTCGGCCGCGGTGCGCCGCGCCGTAGATCTCTTCGGCGCTCGCAAGCCGCCGACGATGCGCGTGCCGGTGATCTTCGAGCGGGACGTCGCGGCGAGCGTGCTCGACGATCTCTTCGCGGCCGTCTCGGGGGCGAACGTCGCTGCCGGCAACTCGTGGCTGAGCGGGTGCATTGGGAATCAAATCGGCAGCGAGCTGGTCACCGTCGTGGACGACGGCCGCGTGCCGGCCGGGCTAGGCACCGCTCCCTTCGACGGCGAGGGCGTCGCGACGCGGCGAACGCCGGTCTTCGAGCGCGGCGCGCTCCGGACGTTCCTCTACGACACCTACTACGCACGCAAGCTCGGAGCGACGAGCACCGGCAACTCGACCGGCGGCGGCGTCGGCCCGAGCAACTTCTACTTGGAGCCCGGCTCGCGCTCGCTGGCAGAGCTGATCGCGGCGACGCCCCAGGGGGTCCTCGTGATCGATACGATCGGCTTTGCGACCGAGCACGCCTCGGGGACCTATAGCCGCGGCGCGCGCGGTTTTTTCATCGAGAACGGCGAACTGGCCTATCCGATCGATGAGTTCACCATTGCGGGACGATATACCGAGATGCTCGCCGGCGTCGATGCCGTCGCGAACGACCTGCGCTTCGACGGCCCCGTCGTATCGCCGTCCTTCCGCGTCGCCGAGATGACGGTCAGCGGGAATTAGGCCGATGCTTTCGCAGCCGGCGATCAGCCTGACGATGGTCCTGCGCATCGACATGCCGAACGAGCCCGGCGCGTTCGGCGTGCTCGCCAATGCGATCGGCGACGCAGGCGGCGCGATCGTCGCGGTCGACATGCACACGGTAGGCAGGACGCGCATCGTCCGCGACGTGACGATCACCGCAGCATCCGACGCGCTCGCAAACGACGTTCGCCGCGCGGTCGAGTCCATCGACGGCGCGCGCATCATCTTCTCGGCGGACTCGACCTTCCTCGCGCACATCGGCGGCAAGATTCGAATCGATTCGAAGATCAGCATCAAAAGCCGGCAGGATCTCTCGACCGTCTATACGCCCGGAGTCGCACGCGTCTCGATGGCGATCGCCGCCGACCCGAATAAGGCGTTCCAGCTCACGGTGAAGCGCAACAGCGTCGCGATCGTGACCGACGGCACCGCCGTGCTGGGCCTCGGCGACATCGGCCCGCTCGGCGCGCTGCCGGTGATGGAAGGCAAGGCGATGCTCTTCAAGCAGTTCGCCGACATCGATGCGTTCCCGATCTGCCTCGATACGAAAGACGTGGACGAGATCGTCGAGACCGTCGTCCGCATCGCGCCGGTCTTCGGCGGCATCAATCTCGAAGACATCAGCGCGCCGCGCTGCTTCGAGGTCGAGGATCGCTTGATCGAGGCGCTCGACATCCCGGTGATGCACGACGATCAGCACGGCACGGCGGTCGTGATCATGGCGGCGCTCGTCAACGCAGCGCGCGTCGTCGGCAAGAAGCTCTCGGACCTCCGCGTCGTCGTCTCGGGCAGCGGCGCGGCCGGAACCGCGACGATCAAGATGCTGCTCGGCGCGGGCGTCGGCGACGTGATCCCCGTCGACCGCAGCGGCGCCCTTAACCGGACGGACCGCTACGAGAATCCGCACTGGCGCTGGCTGGCCGAGCACTGCAATCGCGAGAATCGGCGCGGCTCGCTGCGCGACGTGCTCGAAGGCGTGGACGTCTTCATCGGCGTCTCGGCGCCGGGCATCTTGCAGCCGGAAGACATCGCCCGCATGGCGCGCGATCCGATCGTCTTCGCGATGGCGAACCCGACGCCCGAGATCATGCCCGACGTCGCGGCGCCCGTCGCCGCGGTGATCGCGACCGGACGGTCGGACTTTCCCAATCAGGTGAACAACCTGCTCTCCTTCCCCGGGATCTTCCGCGGCGCGCTCGACGTCCGCGCGCGGCGCATCACCGAGAAGATGAAGCTCGCTGCCGCGTTTGCGATCGCCGAGATCGTCTCCGAATCGGAGTTGAGCCCCGAGTACGTGATTCCGAGCGTCTTCGATACGCGCGTCGTCGACGCGGTCGCGAAGGCCGTGGCCGCCGCGGCGACCGAAGAAGGCGTCGCGCGCCGCCTGCCCACGATCAACGAAGGAGAGGATCTCAGCGCGAGCGTCTGAGCCGGCCGGCGCGTTCGCGAAGTCGCTGCGACTCGACGCCGGCGATCCGCGGCCGTTCTACGTGCAGCTCGCCGATCGTTTCGCCGAAGCGATCGAACGAAACGAACTAAAACCGGGCGATAGACTTCCCGCGATGCGAGAATTGGCCCGTTGGCTGGACTGCGCTCTCGTGACCGTTTCGCAGGCGTACGAGCTCTTGTCCGCACGCGGGCGAGCGACCGCGCGTCCGGGCAAGGGCACGTTCGTCGCGCCGCCGCCCGATCGGGGCGGGGCGTTCGCGCGGCGCTGGGAGCCCGACGTCGGGCGCCTCGCGCGCGGCGCGCGCCTCGAAGGCGTGATGGAACGGCTGACGCAAGCGACGGCGCCCGGCGCGATCACGCTCGCCTCGGGTCATCCCGCGGCGGAGACGTTTCCGCTCCACGACTTCGCTCGCGCCTTCCATCGCACGCTCCTCGACGATCCGCCCGAGTTGATGCAGTATCGCTCCTCGACCGGCGACCCGGAACTCTGCGGGAAACTCGCCGCGCTGCTGCGCGGCCGCGGCTGCGCCGCCGACGCAAGCGACGTGATCGTCTGCTCGGGCGCGCAGCAGGCGGCGGACATCGTCGCGACGGTGCTGCTCGACGAGCGCAGCGTCGTCGCGAGCGAGAGCCCGACGTATTGGGGAAGCCTCGGCGTGTTCGACGCCCGCGGCGTCACCTACGTCGAGGTGCGCGGCGATTCAGACGGCCTGCGCACCGACGACGTCGAGCGCGTCTTTGCCGAGTATCGCCCGCGCCTCTGTTACGTCAATCCGATCGCGCAGAATCCGACCGGCGCGGTTCTGCCGGTGCGCCGCGCGAAGCACGTCGTCGCGCTGGCGCGCCGCTACGACGTCGTCATCCTCGAAGACCAGACGGGCTGGCAGCTCACGTACGACGCTCCGGCGCCGCCGCCGCTCGCCGCGCACGACACCGACGGCCGCGTCATCGTGATGGAGAGCCTCTCGAAGTCCATCTTTCCGGCGTTGCGCATCGGCTATCTCTACGCGAAGGGCGCGATCGCCGAGGCGCTCGAAGCGGCAAAGGTGCGCGCCGACGTCTTCACCTCGACGCTGACGCAGCGCGCCCTCTGGCGGTTCATGGAGAGCCCGGCCTCGCCGCGCCACTTTCGCTCGACGCGGGCGCTCTATCGCAAACGGCGCGACGCGTTCGTCGAAGCGCTCGCCGAGGTCGTGACGTGGACCGACGTGCGCTCGCCCGGCGCCGGCGTGAACGTTTGGCTCCCGCTCCCGCCGCGGATCTCGACGCAGGCCGCGTTCGACGCCTGCGCGCGCGAAGGCGTTCTCGTGATGCCGGCCGAGCCGTTCTATCCGACGCGCAGCGGCCCGCCCGCGCTCCGTCTCTCCTTCGGGCACCTCGACGCCGGTGAGGCCCGCGAGGGCGTCGTTCGCCTCAGCCGCGCCTTCGAGCGATTAGGAGCCCGCCGCACCCGGTCCTGAGGAGCGGCGCGGCGCGAGCGCCCGTTCCTCGACGCGGATGCGCCACGAGAGCAGCGCCGCGTTGAGGATCGAAAAGACGATCGCGATCTCGACGGCGCCGAACGCGAGCGGGAGCAGCGCGATCTCCGCGCAGACGACGACGTAGTTCGGATGGCGCAGGAAGCGGTAGGGCCCGCTCGTGACGAGCGGGGCGCCCGGCACCGTAACGATGCGCGTCGTCCAGTACGGGCCGAGCGTCGCGATCGTCCAGACGCGCAGCGGCTGCACGAGCGCGTACGCCCCGAGCAACCACCAGTTCGCCGGCGCCGAGGGTGGAACGAACGCGGCCATGCTCGCGAGCCACGTCGCATGGACGAGGATGAAGAAGGGATACTGCGTCGCCCCGATCTCGACGCCTCCCGCCGCGAGCAGCCGGCGCGTGTTGCGCGCCGAGTAGATAAGCTCGGCGAGGCGCTGGAGCGCGACGAGCGCGAGAACGATCCAGAGCACGTCCTTCGACAAGCTCAGGATGACGCCGCGTCGCGTTCGAGCAGCGTGAATCCGGCGGTGAAGCCGGGTCCGAGCGCGCTGACGAGCGCGCGCTTCCACGCGCGATCGTCAAACGCTCGCTCCAAGACGAACATCACGGTCGCCGCCGACATGTTGCCGTACTCGCGCAATACGTCGCGCGCGGTTCCCAGCGAGCCGGGCTTCAGTTCGAAGGCAACCTCGAGCGCATCGAGGACCTTCGCGCCGCCGGGGTGGCAGACGAACTCGTCAACGTCCCGCAGCGCGAGCGAGTGCTTCGCGAGGAACTCGACGACGACGTCGTGGAGGTGCGCCGTGACGAGTTCGGGGATGTCGCGCGAGAAGATCGCCTTGAAGCCCTGGCCGGTGATCTCCCAGCCCATTACGTCGAGCGAGTCGGGCCACGTGTGCTCGCCGCCGGCGACGATCCGCGCGCCCGTGCCTTCGGACGAGACGAGCGCCGCCGAGGCGCCGTCGCCGAAGAGCGCCGTCGCGACGATGTTGCTCTTCGAAAAATCGTCGCGCCGAAAGCAGAGCGCGCAGAGCTCGACGACGAGAAAGAGGACGAGGGAGCGCGGATTCATGCGCGCCATCGCGGCCGCGCGCGCGAGGCCGATCGCGCCGCCCGCGCAGCCCAAACCGAAGATCGGGAGGCGCTGCACGTCGCGCCGCAGGTTCATGCGTTCGATCAGGAGCGCATCGAGGCTCGGCGTGGCGATGCCCGTCGTCGATACCGCGACGATTGCATCTATCTCGTCGGGCCGGCGCCCGGCGCGTTCGAGCGCGCGCCGCGTCGCGGTTTCGAGCAGATCGAGCGCCGAGTCGAGATAGACGCGATTGCGTTCGGGCCAATCGTGGAGATCCTCGTACCACTCGATCGGAACGCACGAGTACCGGTGCTCGATGCCGGTATTGCCGAACATCGGAAGCAGGCGCACGATCTCGCGGGAACGCGGGCCAAGCGCGAGCTCGATACGCCGGGTCACGTCGGCCTGTCCGAGCGCGTGGGGAGGCACAGCCGTCGCAACGGCGAGGATGCGTGCATCCGCGGTCATGGGGCAACGTTCCGCCCCGCCGGCAGGGTACCCGCAACCGGCATGGTAATGCCATACCTCCCGTGTCGTTTAGACCTATTGCTGCGGCGCTATTGGCCGCCGTTCTATTGGGCGCTGCGAGCCGGCAGGCTCCTCTAATCGTCTACTCCGCGCCGGCAGGCGTTCGCCCGACTGGAGCCGACCGAATTCATCCCACCCAAGCGATTCTTCCCAACGGAAGAATCGCCGCGCCGGTAGGTGAGAGCCTCTTTATTGGCACGTCTCCTCTCGGTCTCGCGCTCTCGCCGGACGGGCGCTACGCAATCGTCTCCAACGACGGCGCGGGCGGTGCCGTCGCTTCGGCGCAGAGCTCCGCCGCCGCGCTCGTTCCCGGTTACTCTCTCTCGGTGGTAGACGCAAAGAGCATGACGCTCGCGAGCGTCTATCACGATCCCTCGGCGGCGTTCTTCATGGGCGTCGCGGCTGCGCGCGATCCCAACGATGCATCGCGTTCGATCGTGCTCGCATCGGACGGTGCGGCCGGCGTCGTTCGCGTCTTCGATCTCGACGATGGCCGTCTGACGCCCGAAGCGCAGCCGGTTAGGCTGCCCGCAGCATCGGGGCGGCACGCGTTTCCCGCCGGGATCGCGATCGCGCCGAACGGCCGCACCGCGTACGTCGCCGATAATCTCGGCAACGCCGTCATCGCAATCGATCTTGCAACGCGCTCGGTCGTCACCACGCTTTCGGTCGGCGACTTTCCGCTCTACGTCGCGGCGGGGAGTCGCAGCGTGGTCGCGGCGGGAACCGGTCTCTCGGCGTATGCCGCGGTCGCTCCGCCGGCGCAAGAGCCGCAGTTCGCTGCGCCCGCGTACGATCCGGCCAAATCGTCGTCGCTTACCGTCTTTGCCTCGTCGGGCGGCGAAACAGGCGATCCGACGGCGGTTAAGATGGATCAAGAACCCGACGGCACGCAGATCGTCGGCGGCGCCGCGCCCGGCGCGACGGTGCTGAGTCGCGACGGCAAGTATGCGTACGTGGCGCTCGCAAACGTCGATCGCGTGGCGGTCGTCGCGCTGACCGGCGAACCGCGCGTCGTGCGCGGGCTTGACCTGCGCCTCTATCCCGGCGCGCCGTACGGCGCCGCCCCGAGCGCCGAGGCGCTCAGTCCCGACGGCAAGCGCCTCTACGTCGCGCTTGCGGGTCTGAACGCGATCGCCGTGCTCGACGCGCGCAAGCCGACGCGCTACCGTTACGGCTTGATTCCGACGGCATGGTATCCGACCGCTCTGGCGATCTCGCGCGACGGGCGCTACCTCTATGCGGTCGACAGCAAGGGCGTCGACGGCTGGGGCATCTTGCAGCGCATCGATCTGCGCCACACGTCGCTCGTGAAGGCGACGCTTGCGGCGCTGCGCTACAACCGCACGCCGCACGTGGCGCGCTTCAATCCGGTGATTCCGCCGCTGCGTTCGAACCGGCGCAGCGAATCCATAGACCGCATCGTCTACGTCGCCGTCGAAGCGCAGAGTTACGACGCGATCTTCGGCGACCTCAAAGACGATGCGGGCAACCCGCACGGAAACGGCGATCCGAGCTACGGCGTCTATCCCGAGAGCGTGACGCCGAACCTCCACGCGCTCGCGCGCACCTACGCGCTGGCCGATAACTTCTATGCGTCCGACGGTGACGTGGAGATCGCGAAGCAGTTCGCGACGGCCTCCGATGCAACGCTCTATCAGCAGCTCGTCGCGGCAGCCGGGAGTGCGCGCGCGCCGATGACCGATCGCGGCGACGATCCCGAGGATTACGCGAGGAGCGGCTATCTCTTCAACGCGCTGGCCCGAGCCGGCCTGACCTACCGGGATTACGGCGCGATGCTCGCCCTCTCGGGCTTTGACGGTTCTCGCTATCGCCTCGACGTGCCGGCGTTGGCGGCGCTGGGCGGGAACGTCGACCTCGAGTACGCGAGCGGCAGGGCCAAAGAAGACGATGCGGCGCGGGCGCAGGAGTTCGTGCGCGATATGCAGCGATACGTTCAGAGCGATACCATGCCGAGCTTTACCTACGTCCGCCTTCCCGCCGAGCCCGGCGCCGCCGGTGCCACCGCCGCCGACCACGCCCTCGGGACGATCGTGGAGTATCTCTCGCAGACTCCGCACTGGAGCTCGACGGCGATCTTCATCGTGCCCGAAGGTACGCAAGGCGCGACCGATCACGTCAACGCTCTGCGCAGTTACGCGCTCGTCGTCTCGCCGCTCGCGCGCCGCGGTTACGTCGGGGACGCGCACCTCAGCGCGGCCGGCGTCGTGAAGACGGAAGAAGAGATCCTCGGGCTGCCGCCGCTCTCGCTCAACGATCTCCTCGCTTCGGACATGGCCGACTTCTTCACCGACGCGCCGACGCCGGAAGCGTACCGCGCGCGATGAGCAGACCGATCGCGTTCGGACCGCGGCTGGCGGCTTCGGGAACGGGCACGCTGCTCTCCGCCGTGCTGATGCGGCCCTCGCGCGCGATCGAGAGCGCGACGCCGCTGCCCGGCGAGCCGGGCGCGGTATACGCGTGGGCGCTCGAGCAGCACGCGACGCTCTGTAAGACGTTGCAATACTTCGGCGTGGAGGCGATCGCGATCGAGCCGCGCGGTCTCGATCCGTACGAGGCGAGCGTCGGCGACGCCGCGATCGCATTCGAAGACGGCGCCGTGCTGATGCGGCTCAGCGCGCTCTCGCGCCGCGCCGAGGTGGACCGCATCGAGGCGGACTTCGCGCGGCTCGACGTTCCGCTCGCCGGGCACGTCGCCGCTCCCGGGCTGCTCGATGGCAACGACCTGCTGCTCGTGGGCGAGACTGCCTTCGTCGGCGTCGGATCGCGCGGAAACGATGTCGGCCGCAAAGGATTCGCGCAGCTCGCGCGGGCGCACGGTTATCGCGTCGTCGAGGTGAAGCTCGCCCCCGACGCCCCGGCGCTACGCGCCGTCGCTGGGGCCGTCTCGGAGGATACGATCGTCGTCGGCGCCGACAAAGCTGACGCGTCGGCATTCGAAGGTTTCACGACGATTTCGCTCGAGCGCGGCGAGGCGCAAGCGGCCGGCGTGCTCGTGCTCGACGAGCGGCACGTGATCGCCGACATCCGCTATCGCACGTCGCTCGGCGCGATGCGCCGCGCGGGCATCACCGTCGAGGCGATCGACCTCTACGAGTTTGCGAAGCTGGGCATGACGCCGTCGATGCTGACGTTGGTTCTGCGGCGCGATTGAGATCGCGGCCGCATGCGACTCGCCGTTCTTTCGGACGTTCACGGAAATCTCTTAGGCCTCGACGCCTGCCTGGCGGACTTGGAATCGCAAGGCGGCGCCGACGCGATCGTCGTCGCGGGCGATCTCTGCCTCGGCGGCCCGAAGCCGAAGAAGGTGCTGCAGCGGCTCGAAGAGATCGGCGCATCGTGCGTGCGCGGAAACACCGATCGGTATCTCGCCGAGGACACGCCGGGCCAGAAGCTCGACGCGACGGTCGCGGCGCGCGTCGCGTGGACCCGCAAAGAGGTCGGCGAGCGTTGGTTGGGTTGGCTCAAGGAGCTGCCCTTCGCGATGCGCATCGGCGAGGACGAGAACCAATTGCTGATCGTGCACGCGAACCCGAAGAACGACGAGGAGCATATCTGGCCCGACGCCGAGGAAGCGGTCTTGCGCCGCCTGATCGGCCGCGAGAAGGCCACCGCGATAGCATTCGGCCACCTGCACCTGCCGTACGTCCGCATTTGGCGGCACAAGCTGCTCGTGAACGTCGCCTCGGCGGGCGTACCGAAGGACGGCGATCCGCGCGCAGCGTACGCGATTCTCACCGAGCGGGAGGGGGGTTGGCAGGTGCGTCACCGCCGCGTCGCCTTCGACGTGAAGCGAGTCGCAACCCAACTCGCCGATTGCGGGATTCCCGATAGTGCGGACCTGATCGCCACGCTCCGCCGTCACCGGTACAAACGATTCAAGAGCATAATCCCGTAGCTTCCGCCGCGCCCGCAATCGAGGTCGATCGTCTCGTAAAGCGATACGGCGAGTTCACCGCCGTCGACGGCATCTCGCTGCGCGTACGCGCCGGCGAGTTCTTTGGCTTCCTCGGACCGAACGGCGCGGGCAAGACGACGACGATCAACGCGATCGTCGGCCTCGCGCGTAAGAGCTCGGGTGCGATTCGGATCTTCGGGCACGACAACGAATCGGAGTGGCGGCAGGCGCGGGGTCTCGTCGGCCTCTCGCCGCAGGAATTCAACTTCGATCGCTATCTCTCGCTGCGCGACGTGCTGATCTTCGCGGCGGGCTACTACGGGTTGCACGGCAAGGCGGTCGCCGAGCGCGCCGACATGCTGCTCGAACGCTTCGGCCTGACCTCGCACGCGCATCTCGAGTATACAAAGATCTCCGGCGGTCAGAAGCGCCGTCTCTCGCTGGCTCGCGCGCTCATTCACGAGCCGCGCCTGCTGATTCTCGACGAGCCGACCGCCGGCGTCGACGTCGAATTGCGCATCGAGTTGTGGCAGTGGCTGCGCGCGCTCAACGGCGACGGCTTGACGATCTTCCTGACCACGCACTATCTCGAAGAGGCCGAGGAGCTCTGCAAGCGGATCGCGATCGTCCGCGCGGGGCGAATCGTCACGGAGAAACCGACCGACGAACTGCTCGCCGAGGGCGCATCCCTGCAAGACGTCTTTCTGGAGCTGACTCGCAATTAACCCGTACGGACTCTGGACGCTCGTCAAGCGCGAGATGATTCGCAGCCTCAAGATCATCAACCAGGTGATCTGGCCGCCGATCATCACGACGCTGCTGTACGTCTTCGTCTTCGGTCTCGCGCTCGGCAGCCGGATCCCGAGCGTGCAGGGCGTCAGTTACGCGCAATTCCTCATCCCCGGCCTCATCATGCTGCAGGTGATCGATTCGTCGTACGGGGAGTGCTCGAGCTCTCTCTTCCAAGGGCGCTTCATGAACTCGATTCAGGAGCTGCTGATCGCGCCGCTATCGGCCGGCGAGATCGTCGCCGGCTACGTGCTCGGGAGCCTGGCGCGATCGCTGCTGATCGCCGGTCTCATCACCGTGCTCGGGGTCGTGCTCGTGCATACCGCGCCGCGCGACTGGCTGCTTTACTTCGGGACGATCGCGCTCGTCTCGGTGCTCTTCTCGGCGCTCGGCTTGATCTTCGGCCTGGTTGCCGACAAGTTCGACCACATCGCGATCCTCACCACGTTCGTCATCACGCCGCTCACCTTCGTCGGCGGGGTCTTCACGTCGGCCGAGATGCTGCCGCAGCCGCTGCGCAACTTCGAGCTGTTCAATCCGATCTTTTACACGATCGATGCCTTTCGCAGGAGCTATACCGGGGAGAGCTACCTGTCACCCGCATTCTCGATCGGCATGATCGCGCTCCTGACGGCGATCGCCCTGGCCGTCATCTTGCGCATGACGGCCGTCGGTTATAAACTCCGTACGTGACGAACGTTCTCGCGATGCTCCTGGCGCTGGCGCAGCCCGCAACCCACTTAGCGATCGAGCCCTGGACGGGTTCGGATCTTCAGACGACCTCGGCGGGCGCGGCGAAGTACCGGTTGACGATCAGCGGCAAGCCGAACGCTTCGATCCGCCTGCAAGCCAACCACGTCGCGCAGGGCTGGCTCGCCGCCTTCTGCACGCAGCGGCTCTGCTCGCCGCATCGCGTCGAGGTCGCGCTGCCTGCGACGGGAGCGGCGGTTTTGCAGTTCGAGTTGATTCGCGAATCCGGCAGCGCGCCGAAGGAGAGCAGCGCGACGATCACCGCCGACGGCACGACGTCGATCGCCGTGCCCGCCGCTTACCGTCAGTAGTTCGAGAAGAAGGCGTTGTGCGCTCGCGCGAGCGCCATCGTCGTCGGCGGACCGTGGCCGGGCATCATATCCGTCTCGCCCGCAAGCGTGAAGAGCTTCGTCCCGACGCTCTCGAGGATGTCGGCATAGGTGCTCTCGTCGCCGAACGCGCCGCCCACGCTTGCCGCAAAAAGCGTATCGCCGGTAAAGACCGCGCCGTCGAAGAGATAGCAGACCGAGCCGTCGGTATGGCCCGGCGTGTGAAGCACGCGGATCGCCGTTTCATCGCCGAACGGAAGCATCGCGCCGTCGTTTGCCGGGATCGCGTTTGCTGCGAGCGAGCCGATCGCGAATACGTCGAGCGGATGCATGACGATCCGCGCCTCGGGGTACGCCTCTGCGACCGCGCCTGCCGCGTCGCAGTGATCGTCGTGCTTGTGCGTGATGAGGACGTACTGCAGATCGTAATCGCCGTCGCGTAGGACGCGCAGCAGGTTCCGCGGCGTTCCCGCCGGATCCACGAGCGCAGCCCGTCCCTCGCGATTGACGATGACGTAGCCGTTGCTCGGATGCGGATGCTGCGCGTGACGGCGGATATCGGGACGCTCGATCGCCGGCGGATACCATGCCTGCGCGGCGCTTTCGACCATCTTGTCGCCGTCGAGCCGCAGTGCCGCGGCCAGCGCGCGCGCCTCGTCCGGCGTCGCCTCGCCCGCGTCTTTGAGCCGCAGCGCGATCTCGGCCTCGGAGACCCCGCTCGCCTTTGAAAGCTGTGCCGCGTTCGTCTTCGTGCCGCGCATCGCTTTGCGCAGGATGTCGCCGAACGTATCCTCGATCGGCAGCCGCACCGCGTTCATGCGGCGTACGTGGCGTCGTAGGGCGTGAGGTTATATTTCTGAGCCAAGACGCCCCATGATACCTCGGCGGCGCCGGCCAGTCTAGCCGGCGACGCTGCAACCGGGAAGGGGAGCCGGCCGGTCGAAGCCGCCGGAATGGAACGCGTCATCATCATCGGCTCGGGCCCGGCCGGCCTCACCGCGGCCATCTATGCCGCACGCGCGAATTTGCGGCCGCTCGTCCTCGCCGGCGGGCTCTACGGCGGGCAGCTCATGCTGACGACCGACGTCGAGAATTATCCGGGCTTTCCGGAGGGGATCCAAGGCCCGGATCTGATGATCCGCTTTCGCGAGCAGGCCGAACGCTTCGGCGCGCGCATCGAGAACGTTGACGCCGCGTCGGTCGATTTCACGAAGCGGCCGCTGATCGTGCGGACGCTCGACGCGGAGCACTCCGCCGAGACGGTCATCGTCGCGACCGGAGCGAGCGCGCTCTGGCTCGACGTTCCCGGTGAGGAGCGCCTGCGCGGTCGCGGCGTCTCTACCTGCGCGACCTGCGACGGCGCCTTCTTTCGCGACAAGCACATCACCGTCGTCGGCGGCGGCGACTCGGCCCTCGAAGAGGCGCTCTTTCTCACGCGCTTCGGTAGCCGCGTGACCGTCATCCATCGGCGCGACCGGCTGCGCGCGAGCAAGATCATGGCCGACCGCGCGCGCTCGCATCCGAAGATCGACTTCGTCTGGAATACGGAGGTGCAGGAGGTGCTCGGTCACGAGAAGGTCAGCGGTTTGCGGCTTCGCAGCGTTGCCGACGGGACGACCTCGGAGTTCGCGACCGACGCGCTCTTCATCGCGATCGGGCACACGCCGAATACGGCCGTCTTCGCGGGCCAACTCGATCTCGACGAGCGCGGCTACGTCGCCTCGCCGGACGGATGCATGACGAGCGCCGAGGGCGTCTTCGTCGCCGGCGACGTCAACGACCATCGCTACCGCCAGGCGATCACCGCGGCCGGCGCGGGATGCCGCGCGGCGATGGACGCCGAGCGCTACCTCGAAGCGCTCGAGTTCAAAGTAGATTCGCTAGCGCATCTTTGAGTTCGGCGAACTCGAAACGATAGCCCAGCTCTTGCGTGCGGCGCGGCAGCACGCGCTGACCGTCGAGAAGCACCGTTGCGCCCTCGCCGAAGAGCGCGTGCAGCGCGAAGGCCGGAACGGGAAGCAACGCCGGCCGGTTAAGCGCCGTCGCGAGTTCTCGCGTGAACGTCGCGTTCGTGGCGGGCTGCGGCGCGACGCCGTTGAGCGGCCCTTCGGCGCGGTCGAGTGCGAGCAGGTAGATGCGCCCCAGATCCGCGACGTGCACCCACGAGAGCCACTGTCGTCCGCTGCCGAGCACGCCGCCGAGGCCGGCTCGAAAAGGCGGCAGCATCTTTTGCAGCGCGCCGCCGTCGCGCCCGAGCGCGACGCCGGTGCGAACGATTGCAACGCGCATGCCGAGCTCGCCCGCGCGATATGCCTCGCGCTCCCAGCCCGCGCAGACGCGCGCGAGAAAGTCCGGGCCCGGCGGACTCTCCTCGACGAAGGTCGCGCTCTCGCTCGTTCCGTAGTAGCCGACGGCCGAGGCGCTCACGTAGACGGTGCAGCGGCGCGTGCGCTGCGCGAGCGCGTCGAGGAAGCGGCGCGGCCGCTCGACGCGGCTCTCCTCGATGCGCCGTTTGACGCCCGCGTTCCAGCGCTGCGCGATCGGTTCGCCGGCCAAATTGACGACGGCATCGCACTCGGCGGCGACGCTCGCTGCCGCAACCGGATCGCGCAGCGAGGCCTCGACGACCGCATCGCCGCGCCCGCGCAGCGCCGCCCCGAGATGCCTTCCCACGAAGCCCGACGCGCCGAGCACGAGAATTCTCATACGGTTAGATTCCTCCGACGAAGCGGCCGGGATTGAGGGTGCGGTTCGGGTCGAAGCGCGCCTTGAGCGCCTGCATCCGGTCGATCGCGGACGGCGCCGTTCCCCAGACGCGCAGGTACTCGCGCGAGGGGCTCGCTCCGGCGACGACGTGCGCGCGTGGCTGAGCGGCGTGCAGCGCGTCGTCGAACGCCTCGATCTTGGAAGCAAAGGATCGCGCGTCGCGAGCGCTGACGCGTAGAACGACGTCGCCGTTCATCACGTCGACGATCGTCTCGGCGCGCAGGCCGAAGCGCTGCGCCGCATCGTGGAGCGAAATCGCGCACGCCGGCGCGTCCTGCGGATAACGGTAGAGGCGATAGGTCACCGAGCGTTCGCCGAGCGACGCGACGTACGCGTCGACGACGCGCTCGAAGGCTTCGCGCGCGCCCGCATCGAGGACGCGCGTCTCGGGCACGCCCGCCCGTCCGAGCGCCGAACGCAGTTCGAGCGTGGCGCGCTCGAGCGCCGCGTCGCTTCCCTCGAGCACCGCGAGAATTCGGCCTTCCGGTCCGTCGTCGCCGTCGATCGCGTTGTGAAATCCCGCGATCCAAAACGCCGCCGCGGGCGCCATGCGCAGCGCCGCTAACTGCGCGCAGGCGCGCTCGCGCGTTCGCTCCGGCAACTGCGCGAGAAAGAGCCGCGCGCCCTTCGGCAGCGGGATCGTTTTGAGATTTGCCTGCACGAGCACGCCGAGCGTGCCGAAGGATCCGACGTAGAGCCGGCTCATATCGTAGCCGGCGACGTTCTTCGCGACCATGCCGCCGGCGCGGGCGATCGTTCCGTCGGCGAGCACGATCGTCGAGCCGACGATAAAATCGCGCAGCCGTCCGTAGAGATGGCGCCGCGGACCGAGCCATCCGGCCGCGAGCGTGCCGCCGAGCGTCGCGTACTGCGGCCGGGGGGCGTCAAACGGCACGAACTGCCCCTGCGCGGCGAGTGCAACCGCGATGTCCTGCAGCGGCGTTCCCGCGCGCGCGGCGACGATGAGATCGCCGGGCTCGTTTGCGACGATGCCGGATAGCGCTTTTGTCGAGAGCGTCACGTCGCAGCGCTCGGGGGGAAATCCCATCCCCGCGAGCGTCCCGCCGCCTTCGATGACGATCTTCTCGCCGGCGCGGTCGCAGCGGCCGACGAGCTCGCTCAGCTCTGCCGCCGTCGCGGGCGCGACGCGCTCTTGCGTTCGGTTCACGGCGGCGTCACCTCGGGGCAGCGCAGGCCGCTCGGAAAGATTTTCTCCGGATTGAGCGCGCGCGCGGGATCGAAGACGTCGCGCACGCGTGCCATCGTCGCGAGATCCTCGGTCGTGTAGACGCGCGTCATCGCCTCGCGCTTCTCCCAGCCGATGCCGTGCTCGCCGCTGATCGTTCCGCCGAGGTCGATCGCGCACTGCAGGATCTCGTTGCCGGTCTCGACGACTGCGGCGACCTGCTTGCGGTCGCGCTTGTCGTACATCAGCAGCGGGTGCAGATTGCCGTCGCCCGCGTGAAAGACGTTGCCGACGGTGATGCCGTTGGCGCTCGCCGCGGCCTCGACGATCTTGAGCGCGGCCGGCAGTTTGCTGCGCGGCACGCAGACGTCCTGCGTGTAGTAGTTCGGCGCGATGCGCCCGGTCGAGCCCGCGGCGCCCTTGCGCCCGGCCCAGAGCGCGTCGCGTTCGGTTCGATCGCGCGCGCTTCGCCAGGAGCGTGCGCGGTGCTGCGTGACGATCGCGTGAATCGCGGCCTCGGCGGCGTCGACGTCCTCTTCGAGACCCGCGCTCTCGACGAGCAGGACCGCGCCCGCCTCGGTCGGATAGCCCGCGTGGAAAGCCGCCTCGACGGCGGCGGTGATCACGGCATCCATCATCTCGAGCGCGGTCGGCAGAATTCCGGCGGCGACGATCGCCGAAACCGCCTCCGAGGCCGCGTCAACGTCGTCGAAGGCGGCGACCCAGACGCGAACGGATTCCGGCTGCGCCAAGAGCCGCAGCCACGCCGAGGTCACGATGCCGAGCGTTCCTTCGCTCCCGACGAGCGCGGCGGTAAGATCGTAGCCCCCGTCGTCGACGTTCGTCGTGAAGACCTCGCCGCAGTCGTCGACGACTTCCAGGCCGAGGACGTGATTGACGGTCGTTCCGTACGAAAGACAGTGCGCGCCGCCGGCGTTCGTCGCGATGTTGCCGCCGATCGTCGCAATTTTCTGCGACGAGGGATCGGGCGCGTAGAAGAGCCCGCTCTCGGCGACGAAGCGCGAGAGATCGAGATTGATCAATCCGGGCTGCACGTGCGCGCGCCGGTTGCGCTCGTCGAATTCGAGCACGCGGTTCATGCGGGCGAAGGAGAGGATGACGCCGCCGGATTTTGGCACCGCGCCGCCGCAGAGTCCGGTTCCGGCGCCGCGCGCGACGATCGGTTCGCCGCACTCGCGCGCGATCTTGACGATCGCGCTGACCTCGCGCGTCGAGCGCGGCAGCACCACCGCCGAGGGCAGCCCGCCGTCGGTGTACGCGTCGAACGCGTAGACCGCGAGGTCTTCCGGCTCGGTCTTCACGGCGTCGCTTCCGAGCGCGTCGATCAACCGCTGCTGCAGCATTCCTAGCCCTTCGCCGAGCCCTTGACAATCACCGGCGGGGTGTGTTTGCATAAGCGTTCACATGGGGACGGTATGGTAGAGAACGCCCGAGTTTGCGCGTTTCGCGGGATCCGCGGCGCGATTACGGCCGCTGCGGACGATAAAGTCTCGATCGAGTCCGCGACGAAGCGGCTGCTCGAGGAGATCACGCGCCGCAACGAGATCGAGCTCGACGACATCGCCTCGGTGCTCTTCACGGTTACGCCGGATCTGCACGCCGCGTTCCCGGCGCTCGCGGCGCGCGCGATGGGCTGGACCTGGGTGCCGATGCTCCACGCCTGCGAGATCGACGTTCCGGGCTCGCTCGGAAAGTGCATTCGCGTGCTGATGCACGTGAACACGACGCGCCGGCCCGAGGAGATCGAGCACGTCTATCTCGACGGCGCCGTCGGATTGCGCCCCGACCTTCTGCGAGGAAACCCCTGACCGCGACGCGGCTCGGCATTGTCGGTGTCGGGGCGATCGGTGGTTCGATTGGGTTGCGCGCTCGCCGAAACGGCGACCATGTCGTCGGCGCGGATCGAGACGATGCAGGGCTCGAAGCGGCGCTGGAAATCGGGGCGATCGACGCAGCGACCTCCGCCGACAACCTCGCGAACGATGTAGACGTTCTCGTCATCGCGACCCATCTCGAACCGACATTACGAGAGATCGCACGTCTCGCGCGCGAGGGCACGCGCGCCTTGCTGATCGTCGACGTCGCATCGGTGAAGGCTCCGGTGGCGGC
The DNA here is from genome assembly GCA_035541935.1 of Candidatus Binatia bacterium. Lineage (GTDB taxonomy): Bacteria > Vulcanimicrobiota > Vulcanimicrobiia > Vulcanimicrobiales > Vulcanimicrobiaceae > Cybelea. Next base: position 27,385 of record DATKMJ010000060.1, read on the forward strand.
GGCGGCGCGGGGGCTGAAGAATTTCGTCGCTACGCATCCGATGGCCGGCACGGAACGCAGCGGCGTCCGCGCCGCCCGCGCCGATCTCTTCGAAGGGAGAACGTGGGCGTACGTTCCGAGCGGCGATACCGAGCTGGACCGGCGTGCGGAAGGCTTCATCGCATCGCTCGGCGCGCTACCGGTCGCAATGAGCGCGCGCGAGCACGATGCAATCGTTGCGCTGACGTCGCATCTGCCGCAGATCGTCGGATCGTGCTATGGGAGCGCGCTGCTCGGTGCGGGCGCTCGTGCCGAGCTGCTCTACGGCCCGGTCGCCCGCGAGCTGTCGCGCATCTCGACGATGGGCTTCGAGATGTGGCGCGACGTGCTGCTCGCCAACGCCGCGAACCTCGAGCCGGAACTGCGGCGTTTCGCCGGCGACCTCGAGCGCGTCGCCGCCGTTCTCGCCGCGGGCGACGCCGATGCGCTCGCGGACTTCTTCAGTAAAGCAGAAACGGGCGGCGAAGCGACTCGAAATCGCTGACGCGCGCCGCCCACTGCGCGACGATCGCATCGGCGCTCTTTCCCGCGAGCAGCGCCCGGCGTAGCGAGTCGGTCCCCCAATCGCGGTCGAGCGCCGCGACGTCGGGGATGGCGATCGCGTGCGGAAAGAGGTCGCGGACCGCGACGAGGATCTCGACGGCCGTCCGAATCGCGACGAATCGCCGCGGCTCGAAGACGATCAGCTCGACGCCGGTCAGCTCGCGATCCTTCCAGAAGCCGACGTACGGCGTCCAGGCCGCCGGGCGGAACCAGACGCCGGGAAGATTGCGCGCGTTGAGGCGCGCGGCCAGCTTCGTGCCGTCGATGCCGGGCGCGCCCGCGAGGAAGAACGGCTTCGTGTAACCGCTGCCGTTGTTGATGCCGGCGTTGTCGATCAATCCCGTCCCGACGTAGACGAACGTCGTTCGCCAGTCGGGGATGTTCGGCGAGGTCGGCACCCACTGCAATCCGGTGTCGGGCCAGATCATCGAACGCTGCCAGCCGGTCATCCGCACGACGCGCAGCTTCGCGCCGATGCCGAAGCGCTGGTTGAAGAGCGTCGCGAGCTCGCCGACGGTCATGCCGTGGCGCATCGGAATCGGGTAGAGGCCGATGAACGACTCGTAGGCCGGTTCGAGCACCGGGCCCTCGACGGCGCCGCCGATCGGGTTGGGGCGATCGAGCACCCAGAACTCTTTGCCGTACGTCCGGGCGCCCTGCATGGCGTAGGCCATCGTCGAGACGTACGTGTACGCGCGCGATCCGACGTCCTGAATGTCGAAGAGCAGCACGTCAACGCCGTCGAGCATCGCCGCGCTCGGATGGCGCGACGCGCCGTAGAGGCTGTAGACGGGAAGGTGCGTCTGCGGATCGACGTACGACGCGACCGCCGCGCCCGCACCGCGGTCGCCGCGAAAGCCGTGCTCCGGCGAGTAGATCGCCTTGATGCGAATTTGCCCGTGGGCGAGAATCGCGTC
>DATKMJ010000061.1 GCA_035541935.1 Candidatus Binatia bacterium
GGTCAGCATCGGCACGGGGCTCCACTATAATCCGCTGACGAATCACGACGGGGCCGTCTGGTGGGTGCGCGAGGCCGCCGATTGGACGATGAAACACTCCGAGGACCCCGCGACGATCGCAAAGGCGCAGGCGCTCCTGCAGCGCGTGAACTCCGAAGGCGATCCGGCCCAACTCGCGAGCCTTGCCGACGCCGACGCGACCGCTAACGTCCGCGCCTATCCGGGCGACGTGGATGCGTTGCTCGTTGCGGTCGAGGCTGCTTGGCGCGGGTGGCTGCTCACGCAAGATGCGGGGTGGCGATCGCTCGCGCTCGCGCGGGCCGCCGCCCCGAGCTTTCCGGTCGCGCACCTCCCGACGACCTGGGGCAACGAGCTGGTGAACGCGGCGAAGTCGGCATCCTCGGGCCAAGGCTATACCGCTGCCGACGTGCAGAACGCGCAGGCGTTTCTCGCGCGGCTGAAAGCGGTAGACCCAATGCGCGTCATCGCGACGATCAACGCGGTGCCGCACGATGCCTACCTCACGACGCTCGCGCCGGCCGACGAGTACTTCGGTCCGATGAACATGTCGATTCTCGAGATCGAGAACCGGCTCAAGCACATCAACGTCATGCTCGACTACAACTGGGGCAACCAGGAGAGCGACCCGACGACGCAGGTAGCGCACGCGATCGTGGACATGCAGAAGGTCTACCCGCGCGATCGCGATCTTCCGATGCTTATCTACTGGTGCTATACGACGCTGCAGCGCATGACCGACCCGCAGTCGCACCAGACCGCGCAGGCGCTCAAGGCGATCCTGACCGTCGAGTATCAAGACAGCGCGCAAGCCCGCAAGCTCCTGGGAACGTAGGGTGAGCGCGGAGCAGGTCGCGCGGGCGCTCGAACGTTACGATCGTTCGAGCCTGACGCTCTGCTCGATCGGAAGCCACTCGGCGCTCGAGGTAGCGTACGGCGCGCGCCTGCAGGGCTTGCGCAATCTCGTCGTCACCGCGAAGGGGCGCGAGCAGACCTACCTGCGCCATTTTGCGGCGCGCGCGTTGCCGGTGCGCCGCGGCTGCGTCGACGCCGTCGTCGAACTCGAGTCGTTCGCGGAGATTCTGCGCGACGACGTGCAGAAGCGGCTGCTCGCCGAGAACTGCCTCTTCGTCGCCAATCGTTCGTTCGAAGTCTACTTGCGGCAGAAGCACGAGTACGACGAGATCGAGCGCCGGATGCTCGTGCCGTTTTTTGGCAACCGTGGCTTGCTGCGCGCCGAGGAGCGGACCGCCCAGGCGCAGCGTGGCGCGGCAGATCAGTACGCGCTCTTGCGCGAGGCCGGGATCCGGCATCCGCAGCAGTTCGCATCACCCGAGGCGATCGACCGGCTCGTGATGGTGAAGGCGCCGCACGCCCGCGTGAGCTTCGAGCGCGCCTTCTTTCTCGCGTCGTCGCCGGCCGAGTACGCGGAAACGAGCGCGCGGCTCATAGACGCGGGCGTGTTGACGAGCGAAGGGCTCGCGGGTGCGGTGATCGAGGAGTACGCCCTCGGGCCGTCGGTCAACCTGAATTTTTTCTACTCGCCGTTGCTCGGCGAACTCGAACTGATGGGAACGGATACCCGGCGGCAGACGAATCTCGAGGGCCTCCGGAACGTTCCGCCGTCGGCGCTCGACGCCGTGCGCGGCGTTGCGATGCGCCTGGAAGAGGCGGGTCATATCGCCGCGACGATCCTGGAATCCATGCTCGAGCCCGCGTTCGAGATGGGCGAGCGGTTCGTCGCGGCGGCGCGCGCGATGGCGGCGCCCGGCGTCATCGGACCGTTCGCGCTGCAGTGCGTCGTCACGGCCGGTCCGCCCAAGGAGCTGGTCTGTTACGACGTCTCGCTGCGGATACCGGGGTCGCCCGGAACGCGCTACACGCCCTACTCGGCCTACCGCTGGGGGCGCGACGTCTCGGTCGGGGAGCGGATTGCGATGGAAGTCGTCATGGCGCGCGACACCGATCGGCTCGAAGAGGTGTTGACGTAGGAATGATTACTTTCAAAGGAACGCCCATGACGCTCGCCGGCCCGCAACTCCGCGCCGGCGATCCCGCCCCCGAGTTTACCTTGACCGCCGGCGATCTCTCGGCCGTCAACCTCGATGAGCTGTTGGACGAGGGTAAGCGTGCGGCGATGCTGATCGTCGTGCCGTCGCTCGACACGAGCGTCTGCTCGATCGAGTCCGCGAAGTTCAACGCTCGCATCGGCGAGCTGCCCGGCGACGTCGTCGTGGCAGTCGTCAGCATGGATCTCCCGTTCGCGCAGACGCGCTGGTGCGGGGCGCAGGGCGACGTGAAACTCCAGATGCTTTCCGATTACCGCGATCGCAGCTTCGGCCGAAACTACGGTCTCCTGATCGAAGAGCTCGGCCTGCTCGCGCGCGCCATCGTGGTCATCGGGAAGGACCGCCGCGTCGCCTACGTCCAGATCGTCCCCGAAGTCGCGAGCGAGCCCGATTACGACGCGGCGCTCAACGCCGCCGCAAACGCCGGCTAAGTGCCGCAGACGCTCTTCGTCCTGGACTTCGGCGCGCAGTACGCGCAGCTGATCGCTCGGCGCACGCGCGAGCTCGGCGTCTACTGCGAGATCGTTCCGCACGACGTCCCGTGGCGAGAGTTGGAGCGACGTAACCCCGCGGCCCTCATCCTCTCCGGCGGGCCGGAGAGCACGCTCGCGGCGGGTGCGCCCGACATGGACGAAGCGATCGTGCGCTCCGGCCTGCCGATGCTCGGCATCTGCTACGGCATGCAGCTGCTCGCGCGAAAGACCGGCGCCGAGCTCGTGCCGCTCGATCACGCCGAGTACGGCCCGGCGACCCTCGTGGTCGAAAATCGCGAGACGCCGCTCTTCGACGACGTCCCCGCCGAGTCGCGCGTCTGGATGTCGCACGGCGACTCCGTCGTCTCGCTGCCGCCCGGCTACGTCGCGCTGGCTTCGACGCAGCGCTGCAACGTTGCCGCGATCGGCAATCCCGAGAAGCGCATCTACGGCGTGCAGTTTCATCCCGAGGTCGTGCACACCAGATATGGCCGCACGATTCTCGGGAACTTTCTCGGCGGGGTCGCGGGTCTGGCGCGCGACTGGAAGATGGAGTCGTTTCTCGAGCGCTGCGTCGGCGAGATTCGCGAGCGCGTCGGGAGCGACAAGGTGATCTGCGCGCTCTCGGGCGGCGTCGACTCGGCCGTTGCGGCGACGCTCGTCTCGCGCGCCGTCGGCGAGCAGCTGACCTGCATCTTCGTCGATCACGGCCTCTTGCGCCGAGGCGAGGCGGCCGAGGTGGTCGCCGCGTTTCGCGATCTGCTGCACCTCAACGTCGTCGCGGTGGACGCGCGCGAACGATTTTTGACGAAACTCGAAGGCGTCGAAGATCCCGAACGCAAGCGCATCATCATCGGGCACGAGTTCATCGACGTCTTCGAGCGAGAAGCGGCGAAAATACCCGGCGTCAAGTACCTCGTGCAAGGGACGCTCTACCCCGACGTCATCGAGTCGAAGACGCCCGACAGCAAGGCCGGCGAGAAGATCAAATCGCATCACAATGTCGGCGGGCTGCCGGAGAAGATGGGCCTCGCGCTGATCGAGCCGCTGCGCGCGCTCTTCAAGGACGAAGTTCGCGAGCTCGGGCGCGCGCTCGGGCTCCCGCCCGCAATCGTCAACCGTCAGCCGTTCCCCGGTCCGGGCCTTGCCGTGCGCATCATCGGCGACGTAACCGGCGACCGGCTCGACATCTTGCGCGAGGCAGATGCAATCGTGCGCGCCGAGATTGATGCGGCCGATCTCGATCCGCGACCCTGGCAATACTTTGCCGTGCTGACGCCGGTGAAGAGCGTCGGCGTGATGGGCGACGGCCGCACGTACGCGAATCTCGTCGCGATCCGCGCGATCACCAGCGAGGACGGCATGACGGCCGATTGGGCGCGGCTGCCGCACGAGCTGCTCGAGCGTATCTCCGCGCGCATCGTCAACGAGGTGCGCGGCGTCAACCGCGTCGCCTACGACATCACGACGAAGCCGCCCGCGACCGTCGAGTGGGAGTAGTTCGTGCGCATCCTCGTCGTCGGTAACGGCGCGCGCGAAGACGCGCTCTCCTGGCGCCTTGCGGCGTCGCCGTCGTGCGAGGCCGTCTTTGCCGCGCCCGGCAACGCCGGCACGGCGTCGCGCGGCGAGAACTGGGAGATCGCCGCGACCGACGGCAAGGCGCTCGCCGGACGGGCGGTCGAGCAGAAGATCGATCTCGTCGTGCTCGGTCCGGAGACCGCGATCGCGGCCGGGGTCGGCGATCGGCTTCGCGACGCCGGCCTGCGGGTCTTCGGTCCGAATCGCTCCGGCGGGCGGCTCGAATCGAGCAAGATCTTCGCAAAGCGATTCATGGAGCGCCACGGAATTCCGACGGCTCGCGCCGCCGTCGCGCACTCGCTCGATGCCGCGCTCCGGGCGCTCGAAGATTGGGACGGCGGCGTCGTCGTCAAAGCGGACGGGCTCGCTGCGGGCAAAGGCGTCGTCGTCACGCCGAGCGCCGAGGCGGCGCGCGAGTTGCTGACCGACTGGTACGCGCACGCCAAGATTCCCGGGGGCGGCTGCGACGTGCTCCTCGAGCAGCGGCTGATCGGACGAGAGGTTAGCGTCTTCGCGCTCTGCGACGGCACCGATATCGCTCCGCTCGGCGGTGCTTGCGATTATAAGCGCGCCGGCGACGGCGACACCGGGCCGAACACCGGCGGCATGGGTGCGTACTCCCCGCCCGCGGGCTTTCCCGGCGATCTCTACGATCGCGTGCGCGATCGCATTCTTGCGCCGCTCCTCGCCGGGCTGCGAGAAGAAGGCGAGGAGTACGTCGGCGTGATCTACTGCGGCTTGATGTGGAATGAGGCCGGGCCGCAGGTGATCGAGTTTAACGCGCGCTTCGGCGACCCCGAGACGCAGGTGTTGCTGCCGCGTATCGGCGGCGACTTCGCGTTGCTCCTCGACTCGGTCGCGCGCGGCGCGATGGACGTCTCGCTCGCGACGCTCTCGCCGCAGCATTGCGTCGGCGTCGTCCTCGCGACCAGCGAGTACCCTCGCAGCAACACGCCGCTGCAGGGCCTGAGCGCCGACGTCTCGCTGGGCGAAGGCTGCCGCGCCTTCTGGGGCGGCTCGAAACTCGCGGGCGCGACCGTCAGCACCGGCGGCGGGCGCGTGCTCACCGTCACCGCGCTTGCAGACGATCTCGCTCAGGCGCGGTCGCGGGCCTACGACGCCGTCAGACAGTTGGCCGGACGGCTTGGCGCCGATTCGCTTACCTATCGCACCGACATCGCCTACTACCCAGTGTCGTCCTGAGCTTGTCGAAGGACGATATGTGATCGATCCGACGGCGATCTTTCTGCAGGCGCAGCGGGCCTGGATCGCCCGAGTCGTTCCTCCGTACGAGTCGTTCAAGATCGAGTGCGCGCAGACGTTTCTCGCCGCAAAGTGCGGCGCCGGCGACGTCGTCGCGTTCACCGTGCGAACGAGCGACGGCCGCGCGTTCGCGCAGGCGATTCCAGCGGAGGGCGGCACGCCGCGGGTGCTGCTGCGCGGCGCCTTTATTACGGGCCCCGCCGGAACCCCGCTCGGCTTCTATCGCGTCTTGCCGAGCGCTGCCGTGCCGCCGCCGCCACCGCCGCCGAATCTCGTGCCGGACCCGCTTGCGACGATCGCGACGGTCACGGCGAACTCGCACGCCTACGACGTATCGCTTGGCGGCGAAGAGACGATCGACGGGCGGCTCTGCTACCACCTGCGACTGCAGCCGCGGACCGCTCCCGAGCGGTATCCGCTGCGCGACCTGTGGGTCGAAGAATCGTCGTCGCAAGTCGTCGCCCTGACATACGAGCGTCCGTACGACGAACGCGATACGTGGGCGAGCGTCCGATACCGCTTCGCCCCGCGAGGACCGAACCGCATCTGGGCGATCGTGCACGTCGAGGCCGAGGCGGTATCTCACGGCGTTTTCTCCGAAAAAACCGAGCGCGTCTCCGACGACTTGCGAGATATCGGCTTCCCGGCGACGGCGCCGGCGTGGTATTTTCAGCCCGAAGGGGATTGTTCGCAAGCGGGCGCATCCCTCAATGCAACTCCGTGCCCTGCGGGAGGTTAGTAGAAGACGTCATGGCGTATCGCTTTCAGCCGGAAAACCAGTACGGCGGGCCGGTCGTCCCGGCGGTGCCGGTTCAATCCATGCTCGCGCAGGTGCTCGGCATCACCGCGCTCGGTCTCTGCGTCACCGCCCTCTCCGCCTGGCTCTTCCAAGGCATCGCGCCGGGTCTCGGCTTGGGGGCGATGATCGTCGGCTTCATCCTCCTGATTTCGATCAATTTCGCGCGGCGCAATGAGGCGCTCTCGCTGCTGCTCTTCTACGCGTTCGCGTTCTGCGAGGGCATCGGCATCGCTCCGGTCATCGGGCAGTACGTGCAGGCCTTCGGCCCCGAGGTCGTCGTCAACGCGGCGCTCACGACCGGGTTGGGAATGTTCGCGCTCGCGGCGATCGTCTACGCAACCGGCCTCGACCTGCGGCGCTTCCAGGGCATCTTGACGATCGCGCTCCTCGGATTGGTCGTGATCGGCGTCATCTCGATCTTCGTGAAGTGGATCCATCCCGAGACGTACGCTTGGCTGACGCTGGCGATCTTCGGCGGGCTCGTCCTCATAGATTTCGCGCGGCTGCGCGCCGGCGGCGACGGCCTGACGGCCGTCCAAATGGCGACGAGCATCTACCTCGACGCGATTAATATCTTCCTCGCTCTGCTGCAGATCTTCGGCGGGAGGCGTTCGAGCGATTAAAACATGTGCGGGATAACGGGGGTATTTGCGCCGGGACGCGACGCAGCCCGTCTCGCGTTCTTCGCGCTCTACGCCCTTCAGCACCGCGGACAGGAATCCGCGGGCATCGCCGCAGCCGACGGCGGCACGATCCGTTCGCACAAAGAGATGGGCCTGCTGGGAGCGATCTTCGATGAGGACATCCTTAGCGACCTGAGCGGTCACATCGCGATTGGCCACACGCGCTACTCGACGACCGGATCCTCGATCGTCGTCAACGCGCAGCCGCTGCTCGAACGGACGGAGCTTGGCGATTTTGCCTTCGCGCATAACGGCAACCTCACGAATACCGACGAGCTGCGCGAGCGGCTCGCACCGACGACCGTGCTCCAGGCAACCTCGGACTCCGAAGTGATGGCGAAGCTGATCGTCGAGTCGAAGGGCTCGATGATCGACCGGATCAAGTCGGTGCTGGCCTGCGCTCGCGGCGCATACTCGATCGTCCTCCTAACGCAGAGCGAGCTCTATGCCTTCCGCGATCCGTGGGGCGTGCGCCCGCTCTGCTTGGGGCGGCTCGGCGAGGACGGCTACGTCGTCGCCTCGGAGTCGTGCGCGCTCGGAACGGTCGGCGCGCAGTACGTGCGGGAATTGGAACGCGGCGAGATTGTCCGCATCGGGCCCGACGGCCTGGAGTCGTATCAGACCGACGTCGAGAAGGCGCGTTCGGCGCTCTGCATGTTCGAGTACATTTACTTCGCGAGGCCGGACTCGAACTTCAACGACCGTTCGGTTTACATGGCGCGCTACGCGATGGGCCGGCAGTTGGCCAAGGAGCACCCGGTTGACGCCGACGTCGTGATCGCCGTGCCCGACTCCGCGGTCGCCGGCGGCATCGGCTATGCAGCCGAAAGCGGGTTGCCGTATATCGAAGGACTCATCAAGAACCGTTACATCGGCCGAACCTTCATCAGCCCCGATCAGCGCATGCGGTCCCGCGGCGTGCACTTGAAATTCAATCCGGTCGTCGAGAACCTCAAGGGCCAGCGCGTCATCGTCGTGGACGATTCGATCGTGCGGGGCACGACGACCCCGCGCATCGTCGCGCTCTTACGCGACGCGGGCGCACGCGAGGTGCACCTCCGCATCACCTCGCCCCCGATCAAGCATCCGTGCTATCTCGGCGTTGACATGGCAACCTACGACGAACTGATCGCGGCGAACTACTCGGTCGAGGAGATCCGGCAGAAGACCGGCGCCGATTCGCTCGGATACCTCAGCCTCGACGGCCTCGTCTCCGCCGTCGGCCGTCCCCGCGACGAGATGTGCCTCGGCTGTTTCGTCGGCGTCTACCCGAACGTTCCCGCAGCCCACCAAAAGCACGCCGTCCAAGCCTAGGGAGGCTCTGATTTGCTCGGGCTCGTCGTCGCTTCGGGCTAGTTTCCAATCGGCAAGACCGATTGGTTCAAGGGCCCCGGTCGCCGGTTGCTACAGTCCAGATGCGTGACGTTGGGAAAGAGAATTGCCGCACGACGGCGCGCCCTGGGATGGTCGCAGAACGAGCTTGCGCGGCGCGCCGAAGTCAATCACCCTACGCTCTACAAGATCGAGACCGACCAGCGCCGCAACCCGTCGGTCGGCCTGATCGTTCGCATCGCTCGCGCTCTCGGCACTACCGCCGAAGCGCTGTTCGTCGGTGAAGCGGGAGAGGAACGACGTTTGCCGTCGGAGGCGGGGCAGTTGGCTGCCGGCGGGCTGGCGTTAGTGGAAGAGGTGCAAGCGATTCGACGGCGCGTGGATGCGTTAGAGGCATGGCGTCGCACGCAAGAAGGACGCGCTCGAAAGCGCGCATCGCGGTAAGCAGCGGGTCGGACCAGTCGTCGGTTTCTAGCATGCCGCGATTATCGCGGCGAAGAGTGCCACCCGTCGGGCATTTGCACGGCGATTAGGCCGGAAAGTTTCTTTGCCGGACCTCGTGGGCGTACTCGTGCAGGGCCTCGGTCGCGATCTTGCCGATCTCGGCGTAGCGCTTGGCGAAGGTGGGCGAGTGCGGATACATGCCGAGGATGTCGTGGAGCACGAGCACCTGCGCGTCGCAGTGCGGCCCCGAGCCGATGCCGATCGTCGGAATCGAGAGCAGTTCGGTGATCTCGCGCGAGATCTCGTAATCCACGACCTCGAGGACGATTGCGTAGGCGCCGGCGGCTTCGACCGAACGCGCGTCGTCGACGAGCCGGTCGCGGTGCGTGCGCATCTTGAAGCCCGGCCCGAGCCCGGCCGTCTGCGGCGTGACACCGATGTGGCCGACCACGGGTATGCCGGCGCCGGTGATCGCGCGAATGCGCTGCGCCTGGTCGCGCCCGCCTTCGAGCTTGACCGAACAGGCGCCGCCGTCTTTGACGAGCCGGATCGCCGAGCGCAGGGCATCCTCGTTGCTGACTTGATAGGAGCCGAACGGCATATCCACCATGACGTGCGCGCGCGTCGTTCCGCGCACGACCGCTTGCGCGTGGTAGATCATGTTCTCGAGCGTCACCGGCGTCGTCTCGTCGTAACCGAGCACGACGTTGCCGACGCTGTCGCCGACGAGAACGACGTCGATGCCGGCCTGCTCGACGAACTGTCCGAAGGGAGCGTCGTATGCCGTGGCGATGGGAAAGAGCGTCTTACCCTTGCGCCGCTTGATCGCCCCCGCCGTAATCCGGCGAATTGCCGGGTTCTTCTCGGGTTCGTAGGGGCGAGCGCTCTCGACCCCGTTGAGCGTCTTCACACCTTGATCTCTTTGCGCGCTCCGTTCCCTTGACCGTCTTTCGACTCCGCCTTCGTGGCGGCGGTGTCGCCGGCTCCCGGATGACTCAGGGAATCGACGAGCGCGAGGAAGGCGCGCACCGGCGTTCCGGTCGGGCCCTTCGCCTGCCACGCCGATTCGTTTTCGAGATACGCGGTGCCCGCGATGTCGAGGTGAACCCACGGCGTGCGATCGACGAACTCGCGCAGAAACGCGGCCGCCGTCAGCGTGCCGGCGGCGCGTCCGCCGGTGTTCTTGAGATCGGCGATGTCGCTCTTCATCGCCGACGTGTAGTCGTCGTAGTGCGGCATGCGCCAGTAGCGTTCGCCGGTCGGCTTCGCCGCGGCGAGGAACTCGGCGCCGAACTCCTCGTCGTTCGTGACGGCCGCCGACGACGCGTGGCCGAGCGCGATGACGCAGGCGCCGGTGAGGGTCGCGGCATCCACGATCTTCGTCGCGCCGAGTTTGTTCGCGTAGCAGAGCGCATCGGCGAGAATCAGCCGCCCCTCGGCGTCGGTATTGATCACCTCGATCGTCTTGCCGTTCATCGCCTTCACGATGTCTCCGGGCTTCGTCGCCTTGCCGCCGGGCATGTTCTCCGTGGCGGGCACGATGCCGACGACGTTGATCTTCGGCTTGAGCTTGCCGAGCGCGCTCATCGCCCCGATGACCGCCGCGCCCCCGGACATATCGTACTTCATGTCTTCCATGCGCTCGGCCGGCTTGATCGAGATGCCGCCGGTATCGAACGTGATGCCTTTGCCGACGAGCGCGAGCAGATCTTTGCTGCCGGGATCGCCGGTGTAACTGAGGACGATGAATTTCGGCGGCTGAACGCTGCCCTGCGCCACCGAGAGGAAGGAGCCCATGCCCTCGTCGCGGGCGCGCGCTTCGTCGAGCACGTCGATCGCGAGGCCGGACTTCGTCGCGACGGTGCCGGCCTCTTCGGCCATGCGCGTCGGCGTCATGTCGTTTGCCGGCGTGAGCGCGAGGCGCCGGGCGAGATTGACGGCTTCGCCGACGGCCGTGCCGCGCGCGATGCCGCGCTGCATCTCGGCGGCGTTGAAACCGTTACCCAGCACGCCGACACCATCGGTCGCGAGGCGCCGTTCGGGCTTCTCTTGATAGATGGTCGTTTCGAAGCTGCCGGTGATCGCGCCCTCGGCTACGAACGCGGCGCACTCGGCTTCGCGACCGTGCGCCTGTGCGGGCAACGCGATCGCGATGCGCTCGACGTTGCGGCGCCCGAGATAGCGGACGGCGATCCCCGCGTAGCGGGCGAGAAGATTCGGTTCGAATTTCGCGGCTTCGCCGAGCGAGATCGCGAGGACGCGGCGATACGGCTTGCCTTTGGCGTAGGAGAGGACGACTTCGCCGAATTTTCCGCGGACCTCGCCGCTGGAAATAGCCTCGGCGATTACTCCGCCCAGCGCCGCGTCGATATCTTTGGCGACGCCCTCGAGGGGAGTCTCGGAGAAGAAGGGCACGACGAGCGCACCGGTGCTGACGCCAGTCGGCGAATCAGCAATGAGATAGACTTGCATGGTGGACCTTTCGGACGGTGAACTACTGCCAGCCTATGGCGGAGACCGTTGATAATCCTCGTCCCCAGCGAAAAAGAGCCGGCGACGATAGCTATGCCCGCGCCGGCGTTAACGTTAACGCCGGGAACGAAGCCGTCGCGCGCTACCGCAGCCTGCTCGGCGAGTGGCGCCACCCCGACCAGTTGGATGCGATCGGCGGCTTTGCCGGGCTCTTTCGCCTTCCGGGCGATCCCGCGCGCGCGCTCGTCGCTTCGACCGACGGGGTCGGAACGAAAGTGCTCATCGCAGCCGAGCTGGGGAAGTACGGAAGCGTCGGCGCCGACCTCGTCAACCACTGCGTCAACGACATCCTCGTCAGCAACGCGACGCCGCTCTTCTTTTTAGATTACCTCGCGGTCGGCAGGCTCGATCCCGAGATCGCCGCCGAGATCGTCCGCGGCTGCGCGCAGGCCTGTCGGGCCCACGGCTGCGCGCTGCTCGGCGGGGAGACCGCCGAGATGCCGGGACTCTACCAGCGCGACCACTTCGATCTCGCGGGGACGATCGTGGGCGTCGTCGAGATCGCGGCGCTTCCCGATTGGGAGAGCGTCGCGCCCGGCGATGCGATCGTCGGTCTGCCCGCGGTCGGGCTGCACACGAACGGCTACTCGCTCGCGCGGAAGGTCATTCCGCGCGAACGCTGGGACGCGCTCCTCGCCGAGCATCCTTCATATTACGAAGCGGTGCGCGCGATTCAAGCGGTTGCACGCGTGAAGACGATGGCGCACGTGACCGGCGGCGGCCTGCTCGAGAACGTCCCGCGTACGCTGCCCGAGAACGTCAAGGCCGTCTTCGAAGAGCAGCGCTGGAGCGTGCCGCCGATCATGCGCGAGTTGGTGCGCCTCGGCGAGTTGGGCGTCGAGGAGCGGTATCGCACGCTGAACATGGGCCTCGGCTACACGCTCGTCGTGCCGCTCGGCGAAGCGCCGGCCGCGATCGCCGCGGCGCCGGGCGCGCGCGTCGTCGGCTGGATCGAGGCGCGCGCGCCGAACGAGCCGCGCGCGATCGTCCATCCTTCGCGCGAAGCGCAGTGACCGCAGCGCTGCAGAATCTCGTCGTCGAGCTCGATCGCGATTTCGAGATAGCCTGGCAGCCCGGCATTGCGGTCTCTCGTCCCGGCGCCGCGGACGAAACGACGCTTGCGTGGATCGACGACGTCTTCGGCGGCGCATGGAGCTCCGAAGCCGCGGCCGGGACGACCATCGTCGCGCGCAGGGCCGGCAGACCGGCCGGCTTCGCGACGTTTGACGTTCGAGGATTGACGTACGCGTGGCTGCAGGGACTCGCGCGCGAGCCCGGCGTCGGCATCTTCGGGCCGATCGGCGTCGCAGCGGAAGAACGCGAGCACGGGCTCGGCACGCTGTTGGCGCGGCTCGCGCTCGACGCGCTGCGCGAACGCGGCTTTACGCGCGCGATCGTCCCCGCCGTCGGCGATGATCGGCTCGTCCGCTTCTACGCCGGCGCGGCGGGCGCGAGCGTCGCTGAGACGTTCGAGCGGGCCTCACTGCTGCGCTCCGCGCGGAGAACGCTCGTGATGGCGTCGGGGAGCGGGAGCAACTTTGCGGCGGTGCTCGACGCGTCGCGCGAACGGACGCTGCCGCTCGAGGTCGTCTCGCTGATCTGCAACGAACCGCGGGCCCGCGCGATCGAGCGCGCACGCGACGCCGGCCTTCCTTCGATTCGCGTCGTCGCATGGGATCGTGCGACGACGGATCGCGGGGCGTTCGACGCGCGGCTGCTCGATGCGGCGCGCGCCGAGAAGCCCGATCTCGTGTTGCTTCTCGGGTGGATGCACTTACTCTCGCCCGACTTCGTTCGCGCCTTTCCGGAGATGCTCAACCTCCACCCGGCCTTCTTGCCGCTCGACCCGTCGCAGGACGAGGTCGCGATGCCGGACGGTACGCGCATTCCCGCCTTTCGCGGCGCGCGCGCGGTTCGCGACGCCCTCGCCGCATCGAGCCCGTGGGTCGGCGCGACGCTCCATCGCGTGACGAGCGCCACCGACCGCGGTCCGGTGATGGCGCGCAAGCCGTTGCGCGTGCGGCCCGGTGAAGAAGAGGAGCCGCTGATGGAGCGGGTCCACGAGCTCGAACGCGGCGTCGTGCGCGCCGGGGTCATGCGCTGGCTCTACGAGCGTTGATCGGCGAGCCAGCGCAACGCGCTCAGGCTCGGAAGAAAGCAGTATTCGCCGCCCCGCGTGACGACGAAGCGCGGCCATACTTCGTCGCTCGCGCCGGCAGAACTGGCGCGCCCGAAGAACGCTAAACGGCGATCGCGGCGCCTACGGCGGCGGCGATGCCGGCGGCGCCGACCCCGAGGGCTGAGGCGGCCCGTTGATCGGGATGAGATCGAGCGTCACGGTGTCGAGACGGTACTGCCCCGCGCCGACGTAATTGTTCGGATTCGCGCAGATGACGCTATCCTGCGGGCCGTAGACGACGACGAGGCCGGAAGGACCGCACTGCACTTGTACGAGTTCGTACGTTTGCAGGAACGTCGCGCCGGGCGTCCCGGGCTGCACTTCGTAGGAGTTGTACGTGACGTTGTCTTCTTCGTCTACGACCGCGCCGTAAACGGCAGCGGACGTAACGCCGATCGCCATCGCTCCCCAGAAGCCGCCGCCCCAATAGTACGGCGCGGGGGCCCACATCATGCCACCGTTCCAGCCATAGTAGCCGCCGCCGCCGGGATTGTTGATGATCGTGTTGCCGTTGCCGTTGCCAATGTTGTTGCCGCCGCCTCCGCCCGGACGATTGCCGCCGCCTGGACGATTGCCGGGACTGCCGGGACGTCCTGGGCCGCCCGGACCACCAGGGCCGCCGGGACCACCAGGGCCGCCGACGCCACCGACGCCACCGACGCCGCCGACGCCGCCGACGCCGCCAGGACCACCAGGGCCGCCCGGACGCCCGGCACCGCCAATACCGTTGCTGGGACGTTGAGCGACGCCCGGACGTTGCGTAGCGCCGCCGAATCCGCCGCCGCCTCTGCCGCCATATCCGCCGCCGCGCGAGAAGTCCGAGCCGCCGAGATTGAATCCGCCGCGGCTGCCGCCGCCGCCGCGGCTGCCACCGCTAAAACCGCCGCGGCTGCCGCCGCTGAATCCGCCACGGCTGCCGCCGCCGCCCCGCATGCCGCCGCCGCCGCGACCGCCCCCGCCGCCGCGACCGCCGCGCGCATCGCTGGCGGCGCAGACCTGAAGAACCAATGCCAACGTCAAGAGGAGCGCTGCAAAATGCCTCATTGCTTGATCACCTCGTCAAGCGTGCCGCGAAGGGTGATGAACGTGCCGTTGCGCGTCGTCATCGCGAGCATCACGCTATCCGCCGGCAGTTTAGAGGTGGAGTGCGACATTTGCTGCGGCGCGTCGGTGTAGTTCAGGTAAATCGTTCCGCTCTTGAGATTGAGGGCGTTGCTCTCGCCGTTCTGTATCAACGCGGCCAGCGTCGGCAAACAAACGATGATCCTCCCCTGATACGAGCACGCGGCTCGGGTTACGACGATCGTGCCATCGCCGTCCTCGGACGTCAGGAAGAGCGAGCCCGAGAAGACTCGCACGTCGACGTCTTTGTAGATCTCGTGGTGGCCGCCTTTATGCTGGATGTCGATCGTGCCGGTCGCCATTGCGGCGGCGGGCACGAGGCACCACGTCAGTGCGGCCGCAGTTGCTCCAATCGTTCGTGGAAAACGCATCGCTACGTCCACCTTTCATTTACTCTTATTTTTCCAACGGGAGATAATCGAGCGGCGCCTATTCGGTGTAAACCTCGATTTTCCCCGACCTGACGGCCGCCTTGAGAGCCCCGTGGTCGCGTTCGGCCTGGTCGGCATACGCCTTCGCGAACGCTGCGATCGCCTCGTCGAAGGCGTCTCCCTTCCCGAGGTATCCGCTCACGGTCCACGGGTCTCCGGATTTCGCATGCGCGCGAGCGAGGTTCCAGCCGCAGGCCCTGGCGTAGACTTCAAGCATCTCCGCGTCGAACGATTCGGTGTTCGGGCTGATCTTCGCGTCGCGCAGTTGTCGAACGTAGAAGTCGCCCGAGGCCCCAGTCGTCCAGCCCAAGAAAATATCCGACGCCGCCTGCATGAGCCGCTGTCCCATGACGACGCGCTGGCCGTGGTGCGGGTAGAGACTCTTCCCTGCGTATGGTTCGAGCACGGATGCGTTAGCCTGTTTGAACTGCAGGAAGAGCGGCTCGTTGTCGGGCGACATCAACAGAGCGATCCAGCAGCGGGTCCCCACGCTGCCGACGCCGACGACCTTGATCGCGGCGTCCACGAAGCGGTAGCGATCGAAGAGAACGCGGCGATCGTCGCCGAGCGTCTCACGGTACTCTTTCAGGACCCCTGCGACGCTGCGCTCGAAGTCGGGAGCGCGTGCGCCCTCGGGGTGGAATATCAGCGGCGCGCTGTCGCGAATGCGCAACTGCCCGTGCACGATCTCGGCGAGCTTCGGATAATCTACCTCGGATCCGCGACTCTCCGTGGCCTTCGCGATGCGCCGCTCGACGCGGCCTCGAACGCGTCCCGAAAGCAAGTCGAGAAACGCTTCGGCCGTGATCTTCTCGTACCAGACCGCGAGCGGGTCGAGCTTTGCGAAATCGCGGCTTCCCTCGCGGTAGGCGCGGACGCAGGTAGCGGTGACGTCGTGTGCAGCATCCTCGGAGAGGCCGTTGTCGCGCGCGGCGAGTACGAACGATGCCGCAAGGCGCTTGACGTCCCACTCCCACGGCGCGGGCAGCGTCTCGTCGAAGTCGTTGATGTCGAAGACGACGTTGCGCTCGGGTGTCGCGAACCCGCCGAAGTTCTTGAGGTGACAATCGCCGCATGCTTGGACGGTGATCCCGACCGTCGGCGTCTGCGCGAGATCGGCGGCCATGATTCCGGCAGCGCCGCGGTAGAAGGCAAACGGCGAGGCGAGCATGCGCCCGTATCGAATCGGCACGAGTTCGGGAAGTCGGCCTTCATCGGCCGCGCGGAGAATGGCGATCGGATCGCGCCTTGGGCGCTTGAGGTGGGCATGCGCCGCGCGCGGAACGCGATCGCGCAGCGCTTTGCCGGCCGCGACGCAGTCCCGCCGCGATCGCTGCGCGCGGCCGTTCACAACCTCCGTCATCGTCGATCCGGTTGAGACGCTCACTCTTTTTTCGAGGCTACACCTTCATCGGGAAGAAGACGAGAAAAACCGAGGAAGGCGTGACGCGGAAACTCGATGCGTATGCGGCTCCCTGAGACGGGAGCCGCATGTTTGCATGGTTTATGACTTGGTGCAGGTCGCGCTATACGACGTCTTCCAGACCGCGCCCGACTTATACTGGGTCACGTCGGTGTAGCTCGACGGGCTCAGCGTGTAGGTGTCCCGGATCTGCATCGTCTTGCCGGTGCTCGCGTCGAACATCGTGCCGGTCCAAACCGTCTTCTTTCCGGTCTGCGTCGTCGACTCGTAGCTGTAGCTGCCGTTCGCGAGGGAAGCGGGGTTCATCCACGTCTTCGAGGGCGCGGCGTACGTCACGAAGCCCGATCCATCGAAGCCCGTGCCGGTAACCCGGAAGAATAGGCCGGAGCCCGCGGCGCTCCGAGAAACCGTTAACGTCTGGGTTGCCGGGCCGCTCATCGCTGACGGCATGCTATTCGAGCACGACCACGTCCCGATGTAGTAATCCCAGCCATGCGGCCCGACGCCGAGCGTGGACGCGGACATCGCCGATTGCGCTTGCGTGGCGCACGGCGCGATCGTCAGCGCTGCAAACGCGACGAACGTGAGAAGGCGTTTCATCAAAAGTTCCTCCAAGAAGAAAAATGCGGGGTTCTGTGCCGGTTCGGTTCCCCGAGTTTTGGTGGAGGCAAGGAGACTCGAACTCGATAAGCGGCGATCTCCTCGCGTGCCTCCTAGTGACGACGAGTGACATTTGGGCTTACGGGATAAGTGTTTTCGTCGAAGCTGTCGCGCCACCCATGCTGCCCGAACCCGCCCAGTGACGCCCGAAATGGAAGCGTATGGCAACCGAATGGCAACCGCGCGGACCCTCCGTCGGATGGGCGGCGCGTACCTTGTCCCTGCTCGCGAAGCGCGCGCCGCCGTTCGAGCAGCGGTCCAATGCGGCGGTCTTGAAAATCACTATGGCCGTCACGACAAGTCACCGCTAGCGTCGATTAAGCACAACTATCTCGGCTAACGTGATCTACGAGTACCTGTCGGGACCTGCTGCGTTAGCAAATTGTTAGCAGATCTCGGATTTGCTAACGTGCCGGCGTGGTGTCTAATTTTCCGCCGAGGACTCGACGGAGAGATTTCGTAGGGCTAACATATCCTAGAGACGGCGTCGTTTCAGGGCGCGCCTCTATGCCATTTCCAGATGTCCTCGTCGTACATAAGTTATTCCCTGGTTTCCCAGGAAGGCACCTTGTTTGGTAGAGTGCGAGCCGCGCGTAGTCGGCGTAGCCCCGAAAAATGAAATCACACCACCGGAAAGGCGGATCGTTCCCGAGTAACATGAGCCGATTCACCATCGGCATGGGCCAAGCGTCGCCGACTGGAAGGAGGGGCTGCCAGCTTGCCGAACCATCGCGCACGCTCGAAGGGAAAAAAGGAAGGCTGCTGCGCCGATTCAACCTTTTAGGAGGACTGATCGATGCTACGAGGGCTAGTGCTTCTATTCCTAATCACGATGTTTATCGTGGTGTTAAGCCCCGGGGGCGCAGCCGTAGGGCGGAAGGGTTCTATTCCAGCCCAACCCCACGGGAGATTCGTAGCCCAAGTGTCCACGCCCACGCCAGGCCCCGTTTACTGGTACTACGAGAATTCGCCCACGCCCAGTCCATATCCCAGCGCATGGGCCGCGATTAACGGCGCCTTCGCCGCAGGAATCGTCTACAACACCGGCACTGGAGGATCTGGATCGTTAAACGGCCTTGACGTCGTCGACACGGGTTTGTGCAACTTCCTTTGCTTCGGTAAACGCGGCACCAAATCGTCCGCCGTGTTCGTGCTTGGGAATGACCACGACACTGCACACTCTACTTCACTTACGATTCTGGGCGCTCCGGACGACTGCACCACTCATTGCCCGGGCGGCGTCCAGAACAATGTTTATGGCATTACACTTTACGAGAACGGATCCAACACTTATCTCGCAGCGGTCGATGGCAGCGGAAACCTCGGCATCTATAACAACGTTATCGCGGGAGCGACCATCGTCGCTGGCGGCACCCCGTATCCTTCGCCTACCGCTAGTGGCTCGCTTATTTCGCATACCGGCGCAGGAAAGGGAGAGTTGCTTCTGGGGGGCTCAGCCAACTACGTAAGGTGCGACTACGGCGAGACGACCGCGAGCGTGCTGACGTGCAATGCACCCGTGACGGTCACGGCGCCCTTGATGGCGGCCGAATCGGCGAGTTCCTCGACCGGACCGGTGTCACCTTGCTACGACCATGATGGTACAGCCTGCGGCAGCGCCTTCCACACCGTCAAGAATACGAGCGACCCGATGGTGACGACGAACGGCTCCTGCGCGCCGAACTCATGGTGCGGTTTGACCGGTAATAGTATCGCACTATCGTCTGCCGGGCAGTTCACCAGCAGTAACTATACGTGCGCGTTGAGTTCCTCCTCGACTTACCAGCTAAGCTTGATGGTGAACAATCAGAGCACCACCGGCTTTACCATTCAAGCGTACAACATCGATTCTTCGGGTCGCGCCATAGTCAGCGGCACCAATCTCAAAATCCAGTATGCGTGTTCGGGGAATTAGGCGTTGGCGTAGTTTGCGCCGATCAGCTTTAGGAAAGGGTTAGTCGTGCTACGAGCGCTAGCGCTTCTATTCCTAATCACGATGTTTGTCGTGCTGTTAAGCCCCGGGGGCGCAGCCGTAGAGCGGAATGGTTCTGTGCCAACCCAACCTTACGGGAGACTCTTAGCCCAGGTCGCCACGCCGACGCCAGGCCCCATGTCCTGGTATTACAATAATGCACCCACGCCCAGTCCCTATCCCAGCGCATGGGCCGCAATTAACGGCGCCTTCGCCGCTGGAAATATCTACGACACCGGGACTCTAGGATTTGGACACAACCCCGGCCTTGGCACCCTCGAGACGGGATTGTGTAACTACCTCTGCTTCGGTGAACCCGGCCAGCAATCACACCATTTCCTCGCATTTGGGTCTGACGATACTGCATATTCGTTCACGCATCAGGGTGCCGCAGACAACCATACGGTGGCATCGATCAAGAATCAAATTTACGCCGTTTCGGTATCTGTGAGCTCGTCACCGGAGGACGAGATGCACTTCGTTGCGGTCGATGGCAATGGAAACGTCGGCGTCGATAACAACGTTATCGCGGGAGCGACTGTCGTCGCCGGTCAAGCGAACACCAATCCGTATCCTTCTCCAACCCCTGGCGGTGGCTCGCTTATTTCGCATACCGGCGCCGGAACGGGAGAGTTGCTTCTGGGAGACTCAGCCAACTACGTGAGATGCGATTACGGCGAGACCACAATGAGCGTGCTGACGTGCAACGGAGCCGTGACGGTCAAGGCGCCCTTG
>DATKMJ010000062.1 GCA_035541935.1 Candidatus Binatia bacterium
GGTCGGAGAGCAGCCGCGCGACGCGGCGCTCAGCGCCGACG
The DNA here is from genome assembly GCA_035541935.1 of Candidatus Binatia bacterium. Classification (GTDB taxonomy): domain Bacteria; phylum Vulcanimicrobiota; class Vulcanimicrobiia; order Vulcanimicrobiales; family Vulcanimicrobiaceae; genus Cybelea. Next base: position 42 of record DATKMJ010000062.1, read on the forward strand.
GCATGCGCCTCTACGTCGCCAACTTCGGCGGCAACTCGATCAGCGTCGTCGACACGCAACGCGAGCGAACGATTGCGACCGTCGCGGTCGGCTCGTCGCCGAACGGCATCGCCTTGACGCCCGACGGCACGACGCTCTGGGTCGCCAACGCCGACGACGGAACGATCCAACCGATCGATACGCGCACGCTGAAAGCGGGCGCGCCGATCCGCGTCGGAGCGCGCCCCCGCGCCATCGCGATCGCGCCCGACGGCGCGACGCTCTACGTCAGCAACTCGTACTCGAACGACGTCACGCCGGTCGACCTGCGCTCGAACGCGGCGCAGACGCCGATTCCCGCCGGCGAGCGCCCCGCCGGGCTCGCGCTCACGCGCGACGGTAAACGCCTCTACGTCGTCGACAGCGCGTCGAACGACGTGCTGCCGATCGATCTCGGGGCCACGCCGCATCCGCTCGCCCCGATCCCGGTCGGCGTCTATCCGATGGAGATCGCGATCGCCCCCGACCGCCCGCTTGCGTACGTCACGAACTACGCGAACTCGACCGTGACGCCGATCAATTTAGCGGCCGGGATCGCGCGCCCGCCGATCGAGGTCGGCGGCGCGCCCTACGGCGTCGCGTTCACCTCCGACGGACGAAGCGCGATCGTCGTCTCGCATCGCGACAATGCCGCGGTCATCGTGGATATCAGTCTGCAGCGCGCGAGCGCGCCGATCCTATTGGGGAACGGGCCCTATACGGTAGCGGCGCCCTAAGTCGCGGCGTCGAGCTGCGGAATCGCGTCTCCGTCGAGAAACGCGCGCAGTTCGCGGGGCGAGAACTGCAGGCCCGCCCAAAATGTTCCGAAATCTCCGTAGCGCGCGCTCGCTTCGTCGAAGCGCATCTCGTAGATCAACTTCTTGAAGACGAGCGGATCGTCGGCGTAGAGATCCACGCCCCACTCGAAGTCGTCGAATCCGACCGAGCCCGAGATCACCTGCGTCACGCGGCCATGGTAGGAACGGCCGACCGCGCCGTGCTCGCTCATCATCTTCGCGCGCGCCTCGAAGCCGAGGATGTACCAGTTCTGCACTTCGCCGCGGCGCTTGCTCATCGGATAGAAGCACTGATAGCGGCGGGCCGGAATCTTCGCCCAAAGGCGCGGCGCGATGTACTGGCTCTCGGCCTGCTTGCGGATCAGCTCGTCGAACGCGGCGATCCACTCCGGCGACTGCGGTGCCAGCTCGCGCTGACTCAACTCCGCGTGAATCTTGCCGGTCGCATCGTAGAGGCCGAGCTCGAGCACCGAGACGTAGGAGCCGAGCGGCGTGAGAAAATCGCGCAACTCGAGCTTATCCACCAAGGTCTGCGCGTACGCCAAGCCGTCGAAACTGCGCGCGTAGTGCGTGAGCATGAGATCGCCCTTGTGGCCGACGACCTGCGTCAGGCCGACGTCGCCGTCGTCGTTGCCTTTGAGATGGTCGACGAGATCGGCGGCGTGCCCGGCGTACTTATCGCGCCGTTTCTCGGGCAGCGCGTCCCACGCACGGCGATCGAAACCGAAGATTCGGTGGAGAATCCACCATCCTTCAAGCGATTCGGGGACGTTGGGGTCGCGCATCTCTGTGTACGGGTCGCCTTTACGAGATCATTTGCGGGATAGTGCTCTGGCGCGCTTCACCTCGGCGATGACTTCGGCCTCCAGCCTGTCGGGATGCTCGCGATATTTCGCCCAGAGCGGCGGGGTGTGCGCGATGTCGTTGAGGACGCGCGCGTAGACGGCGTTGACGGGGGTGGGAACGCGCAGCTCGAGACCCGCGGCCGCGACCGCGCCGTTGAGCACGGCGACCTCGGTCTGCGGGTTGGCTCGACGCAGGTCGAGCAGCAGCGACGGCGGCTTCGTCCCGCGCGCGCCGGCGATCGAGTGCGCCAAGAGCGTGCGGGAGAGGGCGCTCGGCAGCGCGGCGACGCGGAAGAGCGCGCGCACCGGATAGCGTGGCAGATCGATCGGCTCGACGTGCAGCGCCTGCATCACCGCGCGCACCTCGCGGATCATCCGAATCTCGAGCGTGAAGATCTTCTCGAAGTGCACGAACCGGTTCGGCAGCACGTTGAGGATGGCGCAGCTCGCGTTGGCGACGACGTTGAGCGCGAGCTTGCTCCACTTGAGCGCGCGCCAATCCTCGACGACCTTCACCGCCAAACCCGTTCCCGCGAAGGTGGCGCTCAGCCAGTTGTATGCGTTCGACCCGACCGGCGCGAGCGCGAGGCCGCCCTCTTTCGCGGGACGCGCGTTGCCGTCGCGGTCGCGATCCACGGGCGTCGTGAGCGCCGCGGCGACGACGTTCTCGGCGCCGAAGGCCGCCGCCAGGCGTTCCTCGTTGCCGACGCCGTTCTGCGGCGAGACGAAGACGCACTTCTCGGGAAAGCGGATCGCCTTGCGCAGCGTCTCGATCGCGCCCCCGGTGTCGTACGCCTTCGTCGCGACGATCGCGACGTCCGCATCGTAGGGACTCACGTCGCCGAGCGCGCGCGGCGCGTACGCGACGTCCACGCCGATGCCGCGCAGCAGATCGCCGAGATACGTCCCGACGGCGCCCTTGCCGACGATGTAGACGTTCACGCGGAGCCGCCCGTCGAACCAAAACCGCCGTCGCCGCGAGCGGTCGGCGGCAGTTCCTCGACGAGGTCGAAGGCCGCTCGTTCGACGGGCGCGACGATCATCTGCGCGATGCGATCGCCTCGCCGAATGACAAAGGGCTCCGCTCCGAGGTTCGCGAGCAAGACCGCGATCTCGCCGCGGTAATCGGCGTCGATCGTGCCGGGCGAGTTGAGACACGTAACGCCGTTGCGGGCGGCGAGCCCGCTTCTCGGGCGCACCTGCGCTTCGTAACCGGACGGAAGCGCGATCGAGAAGCCCGTCGGCACGAGCGCGCGCGCGCCGGGTAAGAGCGTCAACTGTTCGCGCACCGCCGCGCAGAGATCCGCGCCGGCGGCGCGTTCGCTCATGTAATCGGGAAGCGGCAATCCTTCACCGTGCGGCAGGCGTCGGATCGCAACGCGCACGCTCTCCATCAGCGGTGCACCACTAAAGCTGTGCCAGCTCTTCTCGGAAGCTTTCGATATCCCGGAACGAACGGTAGACGCTGGCAAAGCGAATGTAGGCGACCGGATCGAGCGCGCGCAGCGCCTCCATCAACTTCTCTCCCACCAACGCCGACTGGACTTCGCTCTCGCCGCGCGCGAAGAGTTCGCGCTCGAGGTCGGCGGCGACGGCCTCCATCTTGGCCTCGGAAATCGGGCGCTTCTCGCACGCCTTACGCAGCCCGGCGAGGATCTTATCGCGGCTGAATTGCTCGCGGCGCCCGTCCTTCTTGACGACGAAGAGGCGCGGCACTTCCATCCGTTCGTAGGTCGTGAAGCGATGCTTGCAGCGCGGGTCCAAACATTCGCGCCGACGGCGAACGACGGTCTCGTCGTCGCGCGAGTCGACGACGCGAGTCTCGCTCTTTCGACAAGTCGGGCAAGTCAGCGGTAAATCACTCCCCCACGGCATATCTTGTGGGTGAGCGTATTATACGTCACTATGGGTAGATAACGCAAAAAGTCCCAACGTGACGTGCACGTTGGGACCCTCGGCGGTCCAGGCGCGCGGTCGTTTAGGCTGCGCCGATCTTAAACATCTTGGTGCCGCAGACCGGGCACTTGCCTTCCACTGCCGGCCTGCCGTTTTTCATCGTGATCTGGACCGCGTCTTTGATCTCGCGCTTGGCCTTGCACTTGACGCAATACGCTTCTGCTGCCAACTCTGGTACCTCCGTTTGCGGCCAGGCTATTCCGTTGGGCGCCGACGATTCCCGCTTTGCTAGCGCGGCCGGCCGAAGACGTGATGGAGGCGGCGTGACCGAGCCGGCCTACGAGACCCGGGAGAGGATCGCCGCGGCGCGCGCCGGGCGAGGCTTCGAGGCCGCCGCGCCGGGCCTCTGGTGCGCCGGCTCCCTCGCCGGCCTCGCCCTCCCGTGCGTGGCGATCGTGGGGACCCGGGCGGCGACCCCGTACGGCCGCCGGATCGCGCAGGACTTTGCCGCGGGCCTCGGGCGGGCCGGCTGCTGCATCCTCTCGGGCCTGGCGCTCGGAATCGACGCCGCGGCGCACGAGGGCGCGCTGAGCGCCGGGGCGCCGACGATCGGCATCCTCGGGAGCGGGCATCGGCGCCTCTTTCCACCCCGCAACCGCCCATTGGCCGAGCGCATCCTCGCGGCCGGCGGGGCCGTGCTCTCGCCCTACCCGCCCGACGAAGAGGCCCGCCCGTGGCAGTTCCTCGAGCGTAACGGCATCGTCGCGGCGCTCGCCGACGCGCTGCTCGTCGTCGAGGCCCCGGCGCGCAGCGGCGCCCTGAACACCGCGAGTTGGGCCGCCGGCCGGATTCCCGTCCTCGCCGTTCCCGGCGACGTCGACCGCCGGCACGTCGCCGGCTGCCTCGCTCTCATCCGCGACGGCGCGACGCTGGCGCGGTCGGCAGGCGACGTGCTCGAGGCGTTGGGGACGCTCACGCTGCTTCCGGCGCCCGCGGCCGGCGCGCCGCCGAGCGATCCCGCCTCCGCTGCGGTGCTCGACGCACTCGATGCGGGGCGCTGCACGTTCGACGAGATCGTTGCGGCGAGCGCCATCGCTGCGCCCGCCGCGCTCGCCGCGCTGACGTCGCTCGAACTCGACGGCGTCATCGAGTTCCGCGGTGCGGCGAGTTACGCGCGGGTCGCGAGTAGATAACGCGGCGAAGAGCAACGGCGATGAGTCAACGCGCGACCGGCGCGGCGCCGATCGACGACGCGCTCCACGCCTTTGCCTCCGCAGCGAGCGATGCCGCCGCGGCAAAGTACGGCGTGCCCGCGCCGGCGGTCGCGTTCGAGGCGCCCCGCCGACCCGAGTTCGGGGACTTCGCGACAAACGTCGCGTTCACGCTGGCGAAGACGGCGCGGCGATCGCCGCAAGACGTCGCCGCCGATCTCGCCGGCGATCTCCGCACGCGCGCGCCCGAGTTGGAACGGTTATTTAGCAGCATCGAGCCCGTCGCCGGATTCATCAACCTCCGGATGGCGCCGCCGGTCTGGCACGCGATCGCCGCGCGAATCCTCGCCGAAGGCGATCGTTACGGCGAAGCGCCGAGCAAGAACGAGCGCATCTCGCTGGAGTTCGGAAGCGCCAATCCCACCGGTCCGCTCGTCGTCGTGCAGGGACGCTCGATGTCGATCGGGGCGACGCTGGCGAACGCGATGCGTTTCTGCGGCTACGACGTCTTCGTCGAGTGGATCATCAACGACGCCGGCGGTCAGCTCGACGCGCTCGGCCGTTCGATCTACGCGCGCTACCGCCAGCTCTTCGACGCCGGGTACGCGCTGCCCGAAGACGGCTATCCCGGCGAGTATCTGATCCCGATCGCGCGGCAGATTCGCGAGCGGGACGGCGAACGCTGGATCGCGGCGGCGGAAGGCGATTGGCTGCCGTACTTCTCGAAGTTCGGGCGCGACGAACTCGTCGCGCAGCAGCAACGGACCGCGCGGCGCTTCGGCGTGACCTACGATCGCTGGCAGAGCGAGCGCGAGCTGCACGAGACCGGCAAGGTGCGCGAGGGAATCGAGCATCTCCGCGAACTCGGCCTGACCTACGAGCACGACGGAGCGCTCTTCTTCCGCGCGACGCAGTTCGGCGACGACAAAGACCGCGTGCTGCTGCGCAGCGACGGGCGACCGACCTATTTTTGCATGGACGTCGCATACCACTATCAGAAACTGAAGAGCAACGACCGCGCCGTCGACATCCTCGGCCCCGACCATCACGGCTATATCGGCCGCCTCAAGGGCATTGCGTCGGCGCTCGGCTATCCCGGGCGTCTCGAGGTCGCGATCGCGCAGCAGGTCGCGCTGATGCGCGGCAGCGAGCAGATCTCGATGAGCAAACGCGCCGGCGAGATCGTGACGCTCGACGAGATCCTCGACGAGGTCGGCATCGATGCGGCACGCTTCTTCTTCGTCATGCTCGCGCCGGAATCGCCGCTGACCTTCGATCTCAAACTCGCGGTCGAGAAAGAGAGCGAGAATCCCGTCTACTACGTGCAGTACGGGCACGCGCGGATCGCCTCGGTCCTGCGGCGCGCGCTCGCCGACGACGTCGCTGCCGCTCCGACCGCGTCGCTCGCGCCGCTCGCGGACGCGTCGGAGCTGGCGCTGATGCGCCGGCTCTCGGAGTTCCCGAACGTCGTCGCCGGCGTCGTCGAACATCTCGCGCCGCACCGCCTCGCCCGCTACGCTCGCGACGTCGCCGCGGATTTCCACCAGTTTTACACGGAGTGTAAGATCCTCACGGACGAACGCGAGCTGCGGCTCGCGCGCCTCGCGCTCTGCATCGCCGCGAAAACCGTCCTGGCCCGCGCGCTCGCGCTCGCGGGCGTCGGCGCACCCGACTCGATGTAGTCCCGCGCGCCGTGCAGGGATTGCTCGCCGCCCTCTGGCTCCTCGGGCTCTTCGCTGCAGCGCCGGCGCTGCGCGCCGAAAGACGGTACCCTTTTGCCGACCGGCTGCGCGACGCGCTCGCGCTCGGCGTCGCGATTCCGCTCGCGCTCGGTTTCGTGCACGCCCTCTATTCGGCGACGTGCTGGATCGCGCTCGCCGCCTGCGCTGCGATCGGCTACGCGCGCGACCGCTCCGGCATCGTGCCGCGAACGCCGGCGTCGCCGGTGCCGTACGTTCTCATAGCGGCCCTCGCGGCGGTCGCGTGGCCGCAGCTGATGCGCCCGCTGCTCGACGGCGATTCGCTCTCGTATCATCTGCCGAACGCGGCGTCGTGGGTGCAGTCGCACTCGATCTGGACGACCGTGACGCGCTACTGGTGGTATCCGCCGGCCTCAGAACTCTTCGCAAGCGGCCTCTACGCGGCGTCCGGGCCCTTCGGCCTTCCGTGGTGCGGTTTGGGTGCGCTCGCGCTGCTCGGCTTTCGCATCGCGGCCTGGGCGCGCGAGAGCGGAGCGCAGCCGCTCCTCGCCGACGCGCTCGCGGCCGCGACGGTCACCGCCTATCCGCTCGCGCTTCAGGCAGGCACGCTTCAAAACGACGTATGGCTCGCCGCATTCTGGCTCGAATCGCTCTGGACGATCGGTCGCGACGACGCGCCCGCGATGCGTTCCGTGGCGATCGCCGCGCTAACCAAGCCGCAAGGCTGGATCTTCAGCGCGATCGCGCTCGTCGCCGCGCGCGCCAAGCCGAAGATCTGGATCGCGGCGGCAGCGGCAGTCGGCGTCTGGGGGATTCGCGACGTCCTTCTTTGGCGATATGCTATCCTCGCCCCGGCGAGCACCGCCTATGGAAGCACGTTCGCATCGAGCATTCTCGCGCACGGCATCGCGGGGCTTGCCCTCTTCGCGCGGGTCGCCTTCGTCGCGTCGCCGTTCGTTCTGCTTGCGATCGCCGCCGCTCTGCTCGGCCCGTTCTACGCGCGTCGCGACGCCCGGTTAGCGTGGAGCGGCTCCGCGGCGGCGCTGCTCTTTTTTGCGCTCCCATTCGGCTTCGCGAGCAACGTCGCGCAGCTCGCGACCGGCGCCTCGCTGCGCTTCGCCGCGCCGGCGATCGCTGCCGGCGCGCTGCTGCTCGCGAGGCCGGCTACGCGCGTAGCGACGATCGCCACGCTCCTCCTGTGGGCTTCGACGCTCTTCGGCGCGTTCGTCGTGCTCGCGCTCTTTGCCAACGACGCGCCGACGCTGCTCGCGCCGCTCGTTGCGTTGCTGGCGATCGGCGTCGTCGCGCTGACGCGTCGGCAGCGCGCGGCGTGGGCCATCCCCGCCGGCATCGTCGCGGGCGCGATCGCCGGGAGTCTGCTCGCCGCAAGCCATCCCGTCGATTTTTATGCCGACGCGCTGCGCGTTAGCGGGAGAGCGACCGGACTTTACGCCTGGATCGCGCGGCGGCAGCCGGATGCGATCGGAGGCACCGGACTCGCGCTCGGCGCGGTCAACGTTCTTTCGCCGCGCACGCGCACCGTCGAGGCCGGCGATGTTGCAGCCTGCGCGCTCGCCGGCCGCGATCGTCTCTGGCTCGTCGCCGTCGCCGAAGACGGACGGGCGGCCGCGTTCAACGCACGTCGCCTGCGCGATGCCCGCGCCTGCGGTGCGGTGCTCTACGACGACGGCAGCGCCGTCGTCGCATCGCCGTAGTCAGCGGTCGGGCGGCTCGAGCGAGGGCGGCTGCGAGAGGAAAGACGCCGGCGGGTAGGGTGCGGGAATCGGTGTGTAGGCTCGCGGGCTCTGCTTGAAATCGAAGGCATCGGACGGGAGGAGCCGCCTTACGGCGTGTTGCTTTGGCGCGACGCGATCCAGGGGGCGCCGAAGTAGCGCCAGAGTATCTTGATGAGCGCCGCGACCGGAATCCCGAGGATCAATCCGGGAATGCCGAAGAGCTCTCCGCCCGCGAAGACCGCGAACATCGCGCCGATCGGCGAGACGCCGACCGATTGCCCCATGATCTTTGGAACGAGCACGTTGTCGCTGATGCGCGCCATGCCGAACATGATCACCTGCACCCAGACGACCATCCACAGCCCCTGCGGCGCGCTCATCGGGACGGCAACGAGCTCGGCGACGAGCATGCCGACGATCGGGATCGCGTAGGCGACGCCCGAGATGATGCCGATGATGAGCGAGAACTTGAAGCCGATGATCGCCGTGCCGATCGCGATCACCGCCCCGGTGATCGCGCTGACGATCACCTGCCCCGAGATGTAGTTGCTGAAGAGATCGGTCACTTCGGCGGAGAGCTTGCGGGCCGTGTCCCGGCGCGACGGCGGAAAGGCCGACGCGAACGTCTCGGCGAGCTGCGTATCGTAGAGCAGGAAGAAGAACGAGAGAATGATCGCCGAGAAAGCGATGAAGAAGCCGGTCGAGACGTTGACCGCGATCGCTCCGAGCGAGGCGACGGTCGCGCTGACCACCGTCGAGAGTTGCGTGCCGCTGATCTTGCCGACGTTGAAATCCGAGGTCGGCAACTTCAGCGTCGGGAAGTGCTGGTCGAGCGAAGTCTCCACGCCGATCAGCCAGTTCTGCGCCATCGCCGCAAACGTCGGGATGTTCTGGGCGAGCAGTTGCGTCTGGTCGATCGCGAGCGGCACGACGATGACGAGGAAGAGCGCGACGACGAGCAGCATCGCGGAGAAGACGATCGCGATCGCGAGCCACTTGGGCATCCGCCGTTCGAGCCGCGCCGCCAGCGGCCGTACGCCGAACGCGATGAAGGCCGCGATCACGAAGACCGCGATCGTCCGCGGGATGTGACGCGCGAACCAGACGGCGAGCGCCACGACCACGATCGCGGCGACGGTGGCAGAGATCCGCCGCGCCAGGTCGCCGCCTACAGCGTTTTGCATAGGAGCCGGCGTTCGGTTTGGTAGCCGCCGCCCTCGTAGAGCCGGCGCGCGGCCTCGTTATCTTCGGTGACCATGAGTGACATATACGGTAAACCCCGCCGCCGGGCCTCATCCTCGGCCGCGGCCAGCAGGGCAGAGCCTATCCCCTCCCGTCTCGCGTCGGGCTCGACGGCCATGTAGGCGACGAACCCCTGCGGCATGAGCGTAACCTCGTCGGGAAGGTCGTCGAGCAGCATCAGGAAGCCGACCCGCTCGCCGTCTCGGCGGGCGATCAACGTGACGTGGGACTGACTCTCCACGAGGTCGCAGAGGCGATCGAAGGCCGCGCGCACGTTTGCTTCGGGGGCGGGGCGCTGCAAACCGACGCTCGACATCGCGCAGCGCCGCCCGAGCTCCGTCACGAACGCGCGGTCGGCCGCTGCCTCATCGCGCTCGCCGGCGCGCACGTCGATCGTCACAGGCGCCGCGATCCGAGGTCGGCGAGCGGCTCTCCCGCGCGGCACTGCGGACACTCGTCCGCATCGTAGGAGACGATCGGCAGATCGACGAGCGCGTGCACCGGAATTCCGGAGTCGAGATTCAGCGGCTGCCGCAATACGATCACGCCGACGCCGACGATTTGCGCGCCGCGGCCGCGGACGGCATCGATCGTCTCGCGCAGCGAGAGTCCGGTCGTCACGACGTCTTCGACGATGAGCGCGCGATCGTGCGGCGAAAGCGCGAAACCGCGCCGAAAGACCGCGACGCCGTTCTCTTTCTCGACGAAGATCGACTTCGTTCCGAGCCGGCGCGCGACTTCGTACGCGAGCAAGATGCCGCCGACCGCCGCTCCGACGACGACCGTCGGCTCGAGCGAGCGAAAGCGATCCGCAATCGCGGCCGCGACGGGTTCGAGCAGCACCGGATCCTCGAGGATGCGAAACTTCTGCACGAAGCGGTCGCTGTGGCGCCCCGAGCTCAAACGGAAGTGTCCCTGGAGCAGCGCGCCGCGCTCGGCGAGCGTCGTGCTCAGGTCGAGCTCGGCGCTCATGCGCGTACGGAGATCTCCTCGAGCATCGCGCGGGCGGCGGCGACCGGATCCTCCGCTTCGACGATCGGACGCCCGACGACGATGTAATCGGCTCCGGCCGCGACGGCCTCGGCGGGCGTCGTCACGCGCTTCTGATCGCCGTGAGCGCTGCCCGTCGGGCGAATGCCGGGCGTGAGCGTGAGAAAATCCTCGCCGAAGAAGCGCTTGAGGTCGCGCACCTCGCGAGCGCTGCAGACGACGCCCGAACAGCCCGCATCGCGCGCGAGCGCAGCCAAACGAATCGCGTTCTCGCCCGGCCCTCCCTGCAGGCCCAACTCGTTGAGATCCTCGGGCGCGATGCTCGTGAGGAGCGTCACCGCGAAGACGTGCGGCGCCTCGATGCCGAGCTCGGCCGCGCGTTCCTGCGCGGCGTCGACCGCCGCGCGCATCATCTCGAGCCCGCCGAGCGCGTGGACGTTCACGAGGTGCACGTTCGGCCGGACGAGCTGCGCCATCGCGGCGCCGACGGTGCGCGGGATGTCGTGCAGTTTCGCGTCCACGAAGACGCGCACGTCGCGCGCCTCGCAATACGTGAGAATCCGCTGCGGATAACCGCAGAGGGCCTCGAGGCCGATTTTCAGGATGACGTCGAGCTCGTAGAGTCGGTCCACGAGCGCCTCGGCCGCCTCGGCGCTCGGCACGTCGAGGGCGACGATCAGCTGGGCCATGCTCTCAACCTTCGTCTCCTTCGTATTGATGCGGGGTCGCGAACCCGTGGTTTGCCTTACCGACAATCGCGTCGATTCCCGCGAGGTTGCGGCGAGCGAGATACGCCTGCAGCTCGTCCGCAATGCGCTCGGGAATGCGCGGATCGGTGAAATTTGCCGTTCCGATCGAGATCGCGCTCGCACCTGCCAAGAAGAATTCGAGTGCGTCGGTGACGTTCTCGATGCCTCCCTGACCGACGATCGGAATCTTCACCGCCTGCGCGACCTCGTAGACGGCGAGCACCGCGATCGGCCGTATCGCGGCGCCCGAGAGGCCGCCGGTGACGTTGCCCAATCGCGGCCGCCACGTCTCGACGTCGATCGCCATGCCGCGCACGGTGTTGATCACCGCGAGCGCGTCGGCGCCGGCGGCTTCGGCCTCACGCGCGATGGTCGCGATGTCGGTGACGTTCGGCGAGAGTTTGACGATCAGCGTCTTGCCGGTCGTCGCCCGGGCCGCGCGCACGACCGCGGCGGTCAAGTCCGGATAGCAGCCGAAGGTCTCGCCCTCGCTCGCGACGTTCGGACAGGAGACGTTCAGCTCGACGGCCGCGATCTCGGGGCGCGCAGCGAGCCGCTCGCAGACGTACGCGTAATCCTCGACGGAGAACGCGGCGACGCTTCCCACGAGCTTGCAGGGGCGCTTTGCATACTTGTGGAGCTCGTGCTCGAGGTACCAATCGAGGCCGGGGTTCTGCAGGCCGATCGCGTTGAGCATGCCGGCGGGCGTGTGGACGATGCGCGGCGTCGGATTCCCCAGACGCGGCAGGCGGGTCACGCTCTTGAGGACGATGGCGCCGATCTTCGAGAGATCGGCGAACGGAGCGAACTCTTCACCGGTGCCGTAGCAGCCGCTGCCCATCAGGGTGGGGTAGGGCAGCTCGAGGCCGCCGATCTTCGTCGCCAGGCTGGGAGAGACGCTCACCAGCGAAGCTCGTCCGCCCAGAATACCGGCCCCTCCTTACAGACGCGCGCGTAGACGACGTCGCTGCCGCCGAGCGTCGCGGGTGGGAATCCCGGCGCCTGCGCGCTCGTCCCCGCGAGCGGAACGACGCAACCCCAACAGCCGCCGACGCCGCATCCGAAGGTCTCTTCGAGCGAGAGCTGCGCGCGCACCCCGAGCTCCATCGCGATTCGCGCGACGCCGCGCAGCATCGGCGACGGGCCGCACGCGTAGATGATCTGCGGCTTCTGCGCGCGCGCCAGCGCGTCCGTGATGAAGCCGCTTTCGCCGCGCGTTCCGTCATCGGTCGTCACGATCAATTCGCAGCCGGCATCGGCAAAGCGTTGCGCATCGACGAGCAACTCCGCCGTGCGCGCACCGTAGAAGAGACGCACTCGCGCTCCGGCGCACACGAGCCGCTGCGCGCAGAGCAGCACCGATGCGATGCCGACGCCGCCCGCCACGATCGCGACGTCCCGCTCGCCGCCGGAGCAATCGAAGCCGTTGCCGAGCGGACCGACGACGTCGAGCCGATCGCCGTCGCGCAGCTCGGCCAGCTCGTGCGTGCGCTTGCCCGTCACGAAGAAGAGCAGGCTCGCGAGCTTGCCTTCCGCTTCGTAGACGGCAAGCGCGGTAGCGGCCGTCTCCCCGCTCGGCGGTATCGCCATCACGTATTGGCCGGGCTGCGTCGCGGCCGCCAGCTGCGGCGCATCGAGCGACAAGAGCACCACGCCCGGCGCGAGAACTCGGCGTTGGAGCACCGTTGTCTCGTGAACGCCTGCGTGCAGGTCGAGCGTCGGCATACGTGTAGGTATTTTCTGCAAATTCTTAGAAAAATCTCTGGAAATCGCCACACTCCCTTGCGACGGGAGCCGTTATACTGTATAGAGAGCGTAAATACAAGGGAAAGGAGGGTCCGCAGATGGCAGGTCTCATCGTCTTCAAATCGCTAGCCGACGCACTTAGAGCGGGCTATCAGGTTTACGATCGGACTGCTGACGGATATCTGGTCAGGACTCGCACGGCCGCGGGCTGGGCCATGGCTTTGGTCTCCTGTAAGTAGCATCGTTATTCTGTAAATGATAATGCCGCCGGTCAACCGACCGGCGGCATTACTATCTTCGCTCGAGCGCCGCTTCAGCTGCGATAATCCGGAGGCGAAGCGGGCTTTTCGATCTCCGGGGTTGGTCCGGGTCTCCACCCGCCATACGTCGGTCCCGGCGGCGGCGCGCTTCCGGCGGCGCTCGTCGGCGCTCCCGGCGCACCGCTGCTCGGCCCGAAACTCTGCCGGGCCGCGGGCGGTCCGAAGCTCGCTCCGCTCAGCACCGCGCCGATGATCTGCGCGATTCCGACGAAGAGCGGGATCAGGCCGCCGAGCAACCACGGGCCGTAGACGTAGCGTCCGTCCCCGTGATACCCGATGAAGCCGAGGCCGATGAGGAGGGCAAAGCCGATGCAGGCGACCTGGATGCCCCGCCGCAGCTGCTGCTGCGCGTAGAAGTCGTGCTCGAAGCCGTACTGATTCGGCTGGCCCTGCGGCATCGCGCCGGGCGCCCATCCATACTTCATCGCGCGCCGCATCTCGCGCCAGTTCGGCGGCGGGACGATCCCGCGCCGGAGCATCTCCATGCGTTCCTGGTGCGCGAAGACGCGCGAGACAATGAAAGCTGCGATCGGCGCTCCGAAGATCACGATGATCGCTACGAGGGGGATAATGTCGCTATAGTCCGTCACTTTGGGTCACTCCATTGGTGAGAATGTGGATCGATCCGTCGGCCGTTGCCACCTTCATGCTGCCGGTGCCGGCGCCGAGACGGATCGTGCGCTGCGCGGAGTCGTCGCGGTCGATCGAGGTGCCGTCGACCGAGATTCTGCCGTCGCGCGTCGAGGCGTCGACGGTTAGGTCTGAGTTCGGCGCGAACTTCAACTGAATCGAGCCGTCGCCGGTCTGCAGCGTTCCGTCCGTAGTGACGCCGAGGTCGTCGGCCTCGATCCGTCCGTCGCTGGTGCTGGCGTCGAGCGAGGTCACGGCGACGTTGTCGAGCGTGATGTGCCCGTCGTTCGAGCGAAGCGTCAGACGATCGCCGCGCACGTTGGTCGCCTTAATGTAGCCGTCGTCGCTGCGCGCTTCGACGGTGCCCTGCAGATCGGTCAGCGTCACGTGGCCGTCCACCGAGTGGACGCTCACGCCGCCGTTGACGCCGAAGACCTCGGCGCCAGAGGCTTTCTCGATCTCGAGGCGCGCGCCGGCGGGTATGTCCACCTGGATCGCCTGCGTGCTGAAGCCGAAGATTTCTATCGAGAGCCTTCCGTTACCGGGGCGCTCGATGCGTACGCCGTCGGGCGTGCGCGTCACGTGCAGCTGCGGATATTTTCCGCTCGAGTAGACGGCGCCGTGCATCTCGGTGAGATCGCGCACGTGGATCAAGCCGTCGTTCGAGAGCCCGACGCGGACGCGCGACTCCGGATCGTCGATGACGACGTGGGGGGAGGCGCCGGCCTCGACCGGCGCGATCGTTGCGGCGCTGAAGTCGACGCGCTGCATGCTCGAGGCGAACGAAGCGCCGCCGCCGACCGAGTAGATCGCCAATCCGACGATCAGCACTTCGGCGGCAACGAGCATTCCGACGACTGAGGCGCGCGACATCGTTAGAGCCGCGGGCCCCAGCCGTCAAAGGTAGGCCGCAACGATTGCGCGGAGTTCCGCTCCTCGTTGGGCATCGTCGGGAGCGCCGGCCGAGGCCGGGCGCCGCCGGGAAGGGTTTTGTTCGGGATCTTGGTCATTTGCGGGTTCTGCCTCCGTGGAAGTTCCTGCCCTAGCTACGGGGAGCCGGGGCTCATGTTTCGGTCGCCCGGCCGAAACAATCGGGGGGTCGCGCGCGTAAGACGGGCGTGCCGGCACTCTTGGCCGAGGCTCCGCGGCCTGCGGTGAGAGCGGAGCCGGAAGACGGTGAACTGGTGGCGAGGACCCTTCGGGGCGACTCCGAGGCCTTCGCCACGCTCGTGGAGCGGTACGACCGAGCCGTCTATCATCTTTCGTATCGCACGCTGCACGACGTCGAGGAGGCTCGCGATGCAACCCAAGAGGCGTTCTTCAAAGCCTTCCGCAGCCTGCGGACGTTCAAGCCCGGCTCGAAATTCTCGACCTGGATCTTCGCAATCGCCTACCACGCATGCTGCGACCGGCTCAACCGGCGCAAGCGCTACGCGGGCGATGAACTCCCCGATCGCGCCGACCCGGCGCCCGGCCCGGAGCACCAGGTGATCGCCCTCGACGAAGCGTCGCGCCTGCGCGCCGCCATAGAAGCCCTTCCCGAGAAGTACCGGACGGTGGTGACGCTTTTCCACTTACAGGGACGGCAGTACGACGAGATCGCAACGGTGCTCGGATTGCCGATGGGAACGGTAAAGACGCATTTGTTTCGCGCGAAGGAGCAGCTACGCAGGCTTCTCGGCGGAATGGAGGTAACGGAATGATGAGTATGGACGAGCTGGAGCGCGCGATCTGCGATCTCCCGCTGGAGGAGCCTCCGGCGGGGATGCGTGCCTCTATCTTGCTTGCGACGGCCTACAGGCCGGCGCCAGCCTTCTCATTCCTCGATCTCGCCGCGCTCGGAGCGATGGGGGCGATCGCCCTCTGGATGGTCGTGCTCCTCGTGCTCGGCGGCGGTTCGCTCTTCGTCCACACGCTCGAGACGATCGGCGCGACGCTCTCGCGCGCACTCTCGAACGGCGCGACCCTTGCGTGGCTCGCGGCCGGCGGCGCGACCGCGCTCTGGCTGACACTTTTCACCGGATCTCAACCAATCGCGCTGGCCCCGCACAGGTCTGAGAGGCGGACTGGACGATAATGCATCTTCATGGAGAAGCACGCGCAGGAGCGACGTCCCTATAGAGTCCTCGTCATCGAGGACGACGCGGCCATCAGCCGCGTTCTTCAGCTCGAGCTAGAGCACGAGCGTTACGAGGTCGACGTCGCGCGCGACGGCCTGTCCGGCCTAGAGAAAGCGCTCAAAGAACCCGATCTCGTCATCCTCGACTTGATGCTTCCGCGCATGGACGGCATCGAAGTCTGCAAACGTATCCGCGCGAAGAGCCGCGTGCCGATCATCATGCTCACCGCGCGCGATCGCGTCCCCGATCGCGTCGAGGGCCTCGACGTCGGCGCGGACGATTACGTCACGAAGCCTTTCTCTACCGAGGAGCTGCTGGCGCGGGTTCGCGCCCGCCTGCGCGAGCGCACGCCCGTCGGCAACGTCATCGAGTATCGCGACGTCGTGATGGACCGGGATCGTCACGAGGTTCACCGCGGCGGACAGCCGATCACGCTGACCGCCAAGGAGTACGCGCTCCTCGAGTATCTTCTGCTCCACCGCAACAAGGTGCACACCCGCGACGAGCTCTTCAACGGCGTCTGGGGGAGCGATTTCCTCGGCGACTCCAATCTCATTGACGTCTACATCCGCTACCTGCGCGGCAAGATCGACGACGGATTCGAAGACAAGCTGATCACCACCGTACGAGGCGTCGGCTACACGATCAAGGATTGACGTGCGCCCCCCGCATGGGCGACTCGAAGTCGCTCGTCGCTCCGCATCCGTGCTAGCTTTGAAGCGGCCATCCGTGGCCGGCCCGAAAAAGTTGGAGCCTTCTCGTCGCCCATGCGCGGAGCGCACGTCGGCCCGGAGACGGCGATGTCGCTGAAGTGGCGGATCGCGATCGGGTACTCGGTGCTGCTGATCGTGGCGATCTCGGCGATGAGCGGCATCATCGTCTGGCGCTTCCAACAGATTCTCATAGACCAGGCCGCGGCGAGCGCGAACGCGACGATGCGCGCGGTCGTCTCGTTCGCACAGCAATCGGCATCGCCGTTCTCGCTCGAAGATCCCTCGCTGAGCACGCTGCAGTTTCTCTTCAACAGCAGCAACCTGGCGACGTGGAACTCGGCGAACAGCTACGTTCAAGTAGATTCCAGCGACGGCTACCCGCTGGCGAAGACCGCCAATCTCGGCTCGTTCGCGATCCCGCCCAACCCGAAGCTCTCGCCGCTCCACGACGTCGCGTTCCGTCGCGAGACGATCGGCGGCCGGCCGTTTCTCGTCGAGGACCGCTTTCTCAAAGAAGGCCTGAACTCGGCCGTCATCCACGTTGCGGAGCCGCTCGACACGCTGCAGCGCACCTTCGTGCGCGCCCGCGAAGCGATCTTCATCGTGCTCGGCGCAACCGTGGGCGCGGTCGTGATCTTCTCGATCTGGCTCGCATCGCAGGTAACGACGCCGATCGACGAGCTCTCACGCGAGATGGGTGAGATCAGCTCCGATCGCCTCGCGCTCGCGGCCGGCTCGCTCGAAGCGGCGGAACCCGGGCTCGAACTGCGCCGGCGACGCGATGAGATCGGACGCCTCGCCACGAGCTTCAACGACCTCCTCGCGCGCCTCGCCGAGGCGTTCGCACGCGAGCGTCAGTTCATCTCGGATGCCTCGCACGAGCTCAAGACGCCGCTGACGTCCATCAACGCGAACGCGCAGTTGCTGTTGCGCTGGGGCGATCGCGATCAGACGATCCGCCGCGAGAGCCTCGAGACGATCGCGCGCGAGAGCGCCGATCTCGCCGGAATGGTCAACGGCATGCTCACGCTGGCCAAGGCGGACCGCGGCGACGAGATTCCCAAGGAGCCGCTCTCGCTGGCCCAAATCGCGAGCGAGGTGGCTCAGAACTCCGCGTCGCGCGCCGCCGAGAAACGAATTGACCTGCGCTTCACGCACGACGGAACGCCGATCGTCTATGGCGACGCGCACCTCCTCCGCCAACTCATCGGGAACCTCGTGGATAACGCGTTGAAGTTCAGCGAAGGCGGCCGCGTCGTCGTTCGGGTCGGCCAGGGCGGAGCGTTCGCTTGGATCGAGGTCGAGGACAGCGGCCCAGGCATCCCGCCCGAGGAGGCCGACCACGTCTTCGAGCGCTTCTACCGCACCGATAAGGCCCGCTCGCGGATCGTTCCCGGCACCGGACTCGGGCTGGCGATCGTCCGTTCCATCGCCCGCGTCCACGGCGGCGAGGCGACGGCCGGCCGCGCTCCGGGCGGCGGGGCGCTTTTGCGCGTCGTCTTCCCCCTGATAGCGCCTCCGTTCACCGGTCTCTCATGATGGGGGCCGTCGGCCCCCGATACAATGGGGTCGTGTACGGGAAATTCGGGCGGGGAGCGACCGTGACGCTCTTCGCCTTGTTCTGTTGCCTCGCCATCGCGGCGCCTGCGCGCGCCGACGAGCAGGTGGACGTCGGCCCGAACCCGGTGCTCAACCTCAACGTCAACCGCGGCCAGGTCAAGATTACGACCTGGGACCGTCCGCAGGTGCTGATCACCTCCGAGAACGCCGTGGACGTCAAGCACCTCGCTCCCGGCGTCGTCGATCCCGAGATCCCCAAGCAGATGCAGATGCAGTCGCATCGCATCGTCACGGAGCACGGCCCGGTCGTCCTGCCGGCGGAGTCGTTCGTGCTTCCCGACCTTCCGGGAACGCAGCACGACGCCGTCATCGCGCGGGGCAACGGGAACATGACGGTCACGATCCCGCGCGGCACGGCGCTCGTTATCGCGCATCAGCGCGCCGGCCACTTGACGCTCGAGAACTACCACGGCGTCTTCATCACGCACGTGCGATCGGCCGGCCTCTCGCTCAACGGCGTCGGCGGAACGGGATTCGTCGAGTCGCTCCGCGGCCGCGTCGTCGCGACGAACTCCAACTTCGATCGCCTGCGCGCGCGCACGGCGACCGGCGAGATGCTCTTCGAGGGCTGCACCTCGCATCAGATTCAGGCGACGAGCTCGTACGGCTCGATCGTCTACGACAACGGAAACTTTCAGCCGGGGCTCGCGCGCTTCGAATCGGAGCACGGTAACGTCGCGCTCGGCGTTCGCGGCAACGCGCAGATCGGCGCGCATAGCGGCGCCGGACACGTCGTCTCGAGCTTCGACGACGACGCGCACGTCCGCGGCGACCCGACGACGGAGCAGGCGACGCTCGGCAGCGGCGGACCCGTCGTGACGGCGACCTCAAAGAACGGTTCGGTCTATCTCTATAGCGGATCCATGAGCGATCACCCGCACGTGCGCCAGGAACTCAGCGGAAGCACCGCGCTTCCGATGCGGCTGCAGAACGCGCCGCCCCCGCCGCCCGCTCGGGCGCCGGTCAGCCGGCCGCCGCCGTAACCTCGGTCTCGATATCGAGCAGCAATCCGTCGTGCGCGGCGATCGCCCGCACCCCTAACTCGTCTTCCAGTTCCTGTGCCAGGCGGGGCGGATCGGCCTCGAGCATCTTCGTGCCGAAGTGCTGAAAGACGACGACCTTCGGCCGAACCTCGGCGACGACGCGACGCGCGTCGGCCCAGGTGAGGTGATCCACGTTCATCGCGTCGTGGAAGCGCAAGACGTTGACGATGAAGACGTCGGGGCGGTGACGGGCGTAGTCGGCGGCGAGGCCGTCGAAGTAGCGTCCGCAGGGAAGATAACTGACGCGCAGATCGCGGTGCACGAAGTGTAGACCGTGCGTCTCGACGGCGTGCGCGTGGCGCAGCGACGTAAACATCTCGACCTCGCCGATCGCGTAGGGGCCGCTGCTCGGCTCGAGCCGCTCGACGCGCTCGGCGAAGCGGCGCGCGTACGGCAGAACGACCGGGGCGTCGTCGAACGCGTCGGCGGGCGCCATCACGGCGCCGCGACGGCGAAAGCCGCCCGAGGTCATCGCCTCGATCAGCACGTTGACGTCGGCGGAGTGATCGAGATGCTTGTGCGAGAGGACGATCGCGTCGAGCTCGCGCGGGTTGCAGGGGGGCACGTGCGAGAGCGCGCGGACGAGCGCGCCGGGGCCGGGATCGACGTGAATCTGCGTCTCACCGAATCGCATCCACATTCCGCCCGAAGCGCGCAGTTGGCGCGCGACGACGAAGCGAGCGCCACCGCTGCCGAGAAAGAGAATCGAGGCGTTCATCCCAGCACGGGCAGCACGGCGAACTCGCCGTCGAGCAGCGGCGCCGACGGACGGCCGAGCCAGCGCTCGAGCACCGTCGCATAGACGCTGCGGAAATCGACCGCGTAGCGCAGGTTGCCCATATTCGCGTTGCCGAGATCGGGCGCGGAGCCGTAGAGGCCGCCCTTGACGCCGCCGCCGATCATGAAGAGCGGCGAGGCCTCGCCGTGATCGGTCCCGCGGCTCCCGTTCTCCTCGATGCGCCGGCCGAACTCGCTGAAGGTCAGCGTCAAGACGCGGCGATCGTTGCCGTGCTCGGCGAGGTCGGCGTAGAAAGCGGCCATCGCGTTGGAGAACTGCTGCAGCAGCAGATTCTGGGTCGTCTTCTGGCCGACGTGCGTGTCGAACGATCCGTGCTCTACGTAAATCACCTTCGTTCCCAAGTTGCTCCCTACGATCTGCGCGGCGAGGGCGAGGCTCCGCCCAAGCGGCGTTGCCGGATACGATGCTTTCGTCGTATAGCCGCCGATCAACTTGGGCAGCTCCTCCGAGCTTTTCTGCGCGTCGCTCTCGATCTCCATGACGTGCGCCAGATAGGGGGAGGCGAACGGCAGCGTGCGGTCCTGCGCTTCGCGCGAGAAGGCGTTGCGCGCGCGCGGATTGTTGTCGGCCATCAACGAATACTCGTTGACGCCGGGGATCGCCGGAATATCGGTGCGCGTGGAGACGAGCGCTTCCGGCAGCACCTTCGAGATCGCGACGCCCTTGAAAAGTTTCGACTTCGGAAACGCCGCATCGTCAAAGTAGCGGCCGAGCCAGCCGGTGTGCTCGTAGCGCTCGGGCGCTGCCGTCTGCCAGATCTCGGTCGAACGGAAGTGCGAATGGTCGGGGTTCGGATAGCCGACGTTCTGGACGATCGCGACCTGCCCGGCGTCGTACATGCTCTTGAAGGAGCGCATCGTCGCATTGAGGCCGATGTGTCCGTCTATCGGGAGCACGTCCTCGGGCGCGATTGCAAGTCCCGGGCGCAGCTGATAGTACCGCGGATCGCCGTGCGGCACGACGCAGTTCAGGCCGTCGTTGCCGCCGTAGAGGTTGACGAGCACGAGACAGCGGTCGCTCCCGCCCGGCAGCCCCGGAAGCGGCGCCGCTGCGAGCGCACGCGCGAAGACGTGCTCGGTGTCGGCGACGACCGCCAACCCCGAGAGCGTCCCGAGCAAAAAGTTGCTTCGTTTCATTCGTTCGGTTTCATTAATTCAATTGATACGCCGGCGTGGCCATCGCGAGATAGACCGCGCCGCTGACGCGTTGGTCGTAGTTCTCCGGCGAGAGCATCGCAAGCGCGGCGCTACCGTTTCCGCTCAAGTAGCCGTCGAGCTCGTAGAGAGAGGCGGGCGCGATGTCGTTCTGCAGGATCGTCGTTGCGATCACCGCGGCCGCGCTCTTCGGATCGACCGGGAGTCCGTGCAGCCACGAGGAGGCGTCGAGCGTCTGCGAGCCGAGCAGCCGCGTGAGGAAGTTCTGGCGCGCGATCATCGTGCCGCTCGTCAGCCAGTTCTTGCCGCCCGGCCAACCGGCGACGCTCGGCGGAAAGTAGAGCCGCTGCCCCATCTGCGCGAGCGCCGGCAGCGCGCTTTGGTCCATCGCCGTCAAGCCCAGCGTCTTGTAGGTGCCGATGACGAACTCGACCGGGCTCTTCACGAGCGCGCGATAGGCGCGGTCGCTATAGAAGACGTTGCTGCTTAGAATCGCGGAGACGACCGGCGTCAACTCGAAGTCGTGGCGGCGCAGGAGCGCCGCGACCTCCTCGACGAGCTGCGGCTCGGGATCGTCGTAGACGAACAGACCGAGCAGGCTCGCCGCGAAGAAGCGCGCGCACTGCGCTTGTTCGAAGATGATCCGCACGATATCGTCGCCGTCGAAGTCGCCGCTCTGGCCGAGGAAGGTCTTCTTTCCGTAATCGTGACGGGCCGGATCGAACGTGACGGTATCGGTGCGCCGGTCGACGCGCCAGCCGGTCCATGCGCGCGCCGATTCGCGCACGTCGTTCTCGGTGTAGTTGTCGACGCCGAGCGTGAAGAGCTCCATCAGCTCGCGGGCGTAGTTTTCGTTGGGATGCGCCGCGACGTTCTGCGCCCCGTTGAGGTAGATGAGCATCGCCGCGTCTTTCGAGACGCTGCGCGTCAGCTCGCGGAGATTGCCGAGGGCGTATCGCCGGAAGAGCGCGTTCTGGTTGTAGGTGATCCATGGATAGAGCGGCGTCGCGCGCGAGGTGAAGTGACCGTGAAAGTAAAGCGTCATCTTCTCTTGGAGCGGCGCGGGCGTCGCGAGCATCCGGTTCAGCCACCAGAGCTGCAGTTCCGCGATGCGGCGCAACGGCCGCCCGCTCTCGCCGAGCACGTCCGGCGGCGCAATCGCATCGGTCCGTGGAAGAACGACGAGCGCCGCGGCCGCATCGGTGCCGCGCATCGCGGCATACCGCCGAACCTCATCGGGCGTTCCGCCGAAGCCCGCGCGCCGCAGCAAATGCGCCGCCGCGCGTTCGCCTAACCGTTCACGATAAGGCTGCAACGCCGTCGCGAGATCCGGGCGGCCCTGCGGACGGAGGATGCCGCCGACGTCGACCTGAGCCTGCGCGGCCATGGTAGCCGTAGCCTACGCGGCGGCCGCCGAGCCGACCTCGCCATTTCACGAGGTCTAACCGGGCTCTAAGCACGGCGCGCCGAAGGCGGCGGCGATGGCGGTATTGGAGTCTCGTCTCGATCGGCGTTCGCCGGCCTTTGAAGAGAACGCCCGGCGAATGGAGCGGTTGGTCGCGGAGCTTCGCGAACGGCTCGTCGCGGTGCGAGCGGGCGGCGGACCCGACGCGGTCGAGAAGCACCGCAAGCGTCAGAAATTAACCGCGCGCGAGCGGATCGAACGGCTGATCGACCCCGGTTCGGATTTTCTCGAACTCTCGCCGTTGGCGGCGTTCGAGATGTACGAGAACGGCTCGCCGGCCGCCGGCATCGTGACCGGCGTCGGCATCGTCGAAGGCCAGCACTGCGTCATCGTCGCCAACGACGCGACCGTCAAAGGCGGCACGTACTACCCGATGACGGTCAAGAAGCATCTGCGCGCGCAGGAGATCGCCGAGCAGAACCACTTGCCCTGCATCTATCTCGTCGACTCGGGCGGCGCGTTCTTGCCGTTGCAGGCCGAGGTCTTTCCCGACCGCGACCACTTCGGACGCATCTTCTACAATCAAGCGCGCATGTCGGGCAAGCGCATCGCCCAGATCGCCGCGGTGATGGGCTCGTGCACGGCAGGCGGCGCCTACGTTCCGGCGATGAGCGACGAGACGGTGATCGTCAAGGGGCAGGGGACGATCTTTCTCGGCGGCCCGCCGCTGGTCAAAGCCGCGACCGGCGAAGAGGTGACGGCCGAGGAACTCGGCGGCGCGGACGTGCACACGCGCGTCTCCGGCGTCGCCGACCACTTCGCCAACGACGACCCGCAGGCGCTCGCGATCGTCCGCGAGATCGTCGCCAACCTCCATCTCGAGCTGCCGCGCCAGTGGGATCGCATCGAGCCGCAGCCGCCGAAGTACGATCCGCGCGACATTTACGGCATCATTCCCGCCGACAGCCGCATCGGGTACGACGTGCGCGAGATCGTCGCGCGTCTCGTAGACGGGTCGGAGTTTCACGAGTTCAAGTCGCGCTATGGAACGACGCTCGTCTGCGGCTTCGCGCGCATCGAAGGGCATCCGATCGGCATCCTCGCCAACAACGGCATCCTCTTCAGCGAGAGCGCGCTCAAGGGCGCGCACTTCATCGAGCTCTGCGCGCAGCGCGGCACGCCGCTGCTCTTCCTGCAGAACATCACCGGCTTCATGGTCGGCAAAGAGTATGAGAATCGCGGCATCGCAAAGGACGGCGCGAAGCTCGTCACCGCGGTCGCGTGCGCCGAGGTCCCGAAGTTCACCGTCGTCATCGGCGGCAGTTTCGGCGCGGGGAATTACGGCATGAACGGGCGCGCCTACGCGCCGCGCCAGTTATGGATGTGGCCGAACGCGCGAATCAGCGTGATGGGCGGCCCGCAGGCGGCGAGCGTGCTCTCGACCGTCAAAGGCGAGATGACCGCAGCCGAAAAGGCCGCCTTCGAGGCGCCGATCCTCGAGAAGTACGAACGCGAAGGCAGCCCGTACTACTCGACCGCGCGCCTCTGGGACGACGGCATCATCGACCCGCTCGACACTCGCCGCGTAATCGCAATCGGCCTCGACGCGGCCGCGCACGCGCCGCAGCCGCGCACGCACTTCGGCGTCTTCCGCATGTAGGCGGCGCGGCGTTAGTTCAGCTTGAAATAGAGCGGCGTCTCGACCCACTTGCCGTTCGCGTACCGCAACTCGGCCGTCGCGTGCGCTTTCGTCGGGCAGCACGCCGGTGCGTTCGCGCCGTAGTACGGGCCGGTCAGCTCGATCGAATCCCCGCCGCTTCCGCGCACGATCCTCGCGCTCAGATCGCAGAGGTTGCTCGCGAAGACCGTCCGCCCGACCGTTGCGCCCACCGTCGTTGCGAAGATGCTGACGGTCGCCATTCCGCAATCCGCGGCCATCTCGTGCGACTGCACGACGAGCTGCTCGACGCCGGAGTGCATGAGCGAGGCCGTGCCGACGATGCGCAGGTCTTGGATCGGGAACCACATCGCCGCGCCGTTCGCCTGCGCGACGCGCGAGAGCGGACCGCCGTTGCCCGGGGATTTATACCGCAGCCGGTACGAGCCGCCGCGCAGCCCGTAGATCGAGAGGTTCCACTGGTAGAACTCGCGCCCGCCGCTCGATCCGAGCGGCTCCTTGCTGGCAATGGCGCGCCACGCGTGACTCGAAGTCTCGGCGTTGAACGAAACGCCGACGTTCTGAACGACGGTTCCCGGCGGCGACGGGACGAGCGACGACGGCGGCCGCGGCGGCGATCAGCAACTTCACGTTGCGGAGTTGTCGACGGCGGCGAGATACTTCCTACCGCCCGGTCGCGGGAGCGCGCAAGAGACGCGCGGGTCGCCCGCGGAACTCCCCCTCAGAGGAGAGCCAGAGCAGCGGCACGGACCCGCGCGCTCCCGGTCATGACACTACAAGAAACGAGCGGCGTTCGCACTCCGTGACGCCCGCCGGCGCTTCGTTTAGATGCCGGCGTACCACTCGTAGCCTTCGTCCTCCCAGTAACCGCCGTTGCCCGAGTAGATCTTCGCGAAACTGCCGACGAGCTCGATGCGCGCGATCCACTTCGCGCTCTTATAGCCGAGCTGCGTCGGCACTCGCAGGCGCACCGGAGCGCCGTGATCGGGATCGAGCGGGGCATCGTTGAGACGCAGCGCGAGCAGCGTCTGCGGATGGCGCGCTTGGTGGAGGTCGAGGCTCTCGTAGTAAAGGTTGCCCGCGCCGTCGTTATCCATGCAGCGAAAGACCGCGTAGCGGGCATCGTCGCGCGGCCTCACCGCGTCGAGGAGGTCGGAGAGGCGCACGCCGCTCCACTTGCCGATCGCGCTCCAGCCCTCGACGCAGTCGTGGCGCGTTATCTGGGTCTGTTGCGGTAGTGCGTACAGCTCGCCCAGGTCGAAGGCGCGCGGCCGATCGACCGCGCCGTCCACGACGAGGCGGTACGACGCGAATTGCCCCGCGAGCAGGCGCGCGTAGTTGGCATCCGAGGGCGTCGCGAAGCCGTTGACGCGAAACTGACGGTCGACGTCGCCCTCGCGATACTCGCGCGCGAGGCCGCGCGTTCCGATCAGCGCGTGATTCAGCGTCTCGGCCGAGGCGAGCGCGCGCTCGACGCCCCGGTTCTGGCTGAGCGCCGCGCTGATCGGCCCGCATCCGGCGAGCGC
This sequence comes from Candidatus Binatia bacterium, assembly GCA_035541935.1. Lineage (GTDB taxonomy): Bacteria > Vulcanimicrobiota > Vulcanimicrobiia > Vulcanimicrobiales > Vulcanimicrobiaceae > Cybelea. The sequence goes on from DATKMJ010000062.1 coordinate 25,980, forward strand.
CGAGAGCGACGAGGCGACGAAGAGCCGGCGCTTCACGGCCGGTACCAGCCGGTGATCATCGAGCGCATCTGATTGACGAAGCCTTGCGTCGCGACCTGGAAGACGTGAATCGCGAAGAATCCCAGGAGCAGCACCATCCCCGCGAAGTGCCAGAGCCTCGCGAACTGGCGTCCGCCGAAAACCACGGTCAGCGGATTGGCGATCGCGTCGATTCCGGGCGAGAGCGCGAGCCCCGTCACGACGACGAGCGGCGCGAGCACGAAGAGCACGAGCGTATAGGCGGCCTTTTGCAGCGGATTGTAGATGCCGTGCGGCGGCGGCGTCTCGCGCAGCTTCAAATAGTAGGCCTGCATCGGCCATAGCTTCGGAACGTCGCCGGGCCGCAGCACCATCTCGCGCAGACTGCCCTTGATCGCGCTCGAGATCAGCCACGCGAGCCAGCACACGGTAGCGACCCATGCAAAGAAGAGATGCCAGCGGCGGCCGCCCGAGAGATCTTGATAGCCGGGTATCGTCAGCGTCGCGCCGAAGGCGCGCGCGCCGCGCGAGCCCATCCCGTTTCCCGTCCAGCCGAGCCAGTTCGTCGTCACGAACGTATGCCCGAAGATCGTCGTCGTTCCCACGCCCGCCGCAGGCGAGCCGATTGCGAGCACGCGCCGCGCCGGGTCGCTCTTATCCGATGCGTCGAGGTTCGGCGACGCGTTGAAGATCTGCAGCCCGCTCCCGACCAATACGAAGAACGCGACGAACCACACCCAATGGCTCGCGCGGGTTAGCAGCGCGTAACGGTAGATCGGCGCGGGCCGGACCGAGCTCATACTGGGAGTATAACGCCTGCGAGGCCCGGTCGGATGAGGGCGCGAACCCGCCGGGGATGGCTGAGAGCGTTAAACTCGCGGTTGGCGACGGCATCGCCCGGGTGACCCTGGCGCGGCCCGACGTCCGAAACGCCTTCAACGCCGAGGTGATCGCGCAGCTCCACGACGTCTTCACGCGCATCACGGCGGCCGACGACGTGCGGGCCGTCGTCCTCGCAGGCGAGGGGAAGGTCTTCTGCGGCGGCGCCGACGTGAACTGGATGCGCGACTCGTTGAATCTGAGTTTCGATGCGAACGTCGCCGACGCCGAGCGCATGAGCGATATGTTCCGCGCGATCGACAACTGCCCGAAGCCGGTTATCGCCGCGATCCACGGCGCGGCGCTCGGCGGCGGCGCGGGCCTCGCGGCCGTCTGCGATATCGCGATCGCGACCGACGACGCGATCTTCGGCTTCACCGAGGTGAAGCTCGGCATCATTCCCGCGGTGATCTCGCCGTTCGTTCTCCCGAAGATCGGCGCATCGCACGCGCGCGCGCTCTTCGTCACCGGCGAACGTTTCGGCGCCACGCACGCTCGCGAGATCGGGCTCGTGCACGAGGTCGTGCCCGCGAGCGAGCTCGATGCGGCGGTCGATCGCCGGCTGGCGGAGCTGAGCACCGCCGCGCCGAGTGCGATCGCCGCGATCAAACTGCTCGTGCGCCGCGTGCTCGACGGCTCGTACGACGAGTCGCGCCCGACGACCACGCAGGCGATCGCGCGCCAACGAGTCTCGCCACAGGGGCAGGAAGGATTGCGCGCCTTTCTCGAGCGCCGCCCGCCCACGTTTGATTAAGAGACTGCTCGTCGCGAATCGGGGCGAAATCGCGGTGCGCGTCGCGCGCGCGGCGCGCGAGATGGGCATCGTTCCGCTCGGCATCTACTCCGAGGCTGACGCCGATGCGTATCATCTGAGCTTCATGGACGACGCGCGCTGCGTCGGCGCGGCGCCGGCGACCGAATCCTACCTCGACGCCGCGGCCATCGTCGCGGCGGCGAAGGCGATGAACGCCGACGCGCTCCATCCCGGCTACGGCTTTCTCTCCGAGCGCGCGGCCTTCGCGCGCGCGGTGCGCGACGCCGGCGTCGTCTTCGTCGGCCCGACGCCGGAGGCGATGGCGGCGATGGGCAGCAAGATCGAGGCGAAGCGCCGCGTGCGCGCGTCCGGCGTTCCGACCGTGCCCGGATATGACGGCGACGACCGGTCGCCGGCGACGCTGCGCGAGCAGGCGGAACGCATCGGCTTCCCGCTCCTCATCAAGGCGAGCGCCGGCGGCGGCGGCCGCGGCATGCGCGTCGTGGAGGCGCCGGCGGCGTTCGGCGACGCGCTCGAGGCGGCGCAGCGCGAAGCGCGCGCGGCCTTCGGCGACGACGCGGTGCTGCTCGAGCGTTATCTGCGCGACCCGCGCCATATCGAGTTTCAGATTCTCGCCGACGCGCGCGGCACGACGATGCATCTCGGCGAACGCGAGTGCTCGATCCAGCGCCGCCATCAGAAGATCGTCGAAGAGGCGCCCTCGGTCGCGCTGACGCCGGAGCTGCGCGCCGAGATGGGCGCGGCGGCGGTGCGCGCCGCCGAATCGGTCGGCTACACGAACGCGGGCACCTGCGAGTTCATGCTCGACGGCGACGGCGCGTATTACTTTCTCGAGATGAACGCGAGGCTGCAAGTCGAGCATCCCGTGACGGAGCTCGTCTATGGGCTCGATCTCGTTCACTGGCAGTTGCGCATCGCCTCGGGCGAGCGCTTGACGATCGCGCAGGCCGACGTCCGGCCGCGCGGCTGGGCGATCGAGACGCGCCTCTATGCCGAGGATCCGGCGAACGCGATGCTGCCGTCGACGGGGACGGTGGAGACCTGGTGGCCGCCGGAAGGGCCGGGCATCCGCGTGGATGCCGGCGTCGCGACCGGAAGCGAAGTAAGCCACTATTACGATCCGATGCTCGCCAAACTGATCGTCTACGGCAGCGATCGTCCGGCGGCGATCGCGCGGCTGCGCACCGCGCTCGATGATTTCACGGTCGACGGCGTGCGGACGAATCTGCCGCTGCTGCTCTGGATCGCGAACGACGAGGCGTTTGCCGCCGGCGAGACGACGACGAGTTTTCTCGCCCAGCGTCTGGATGAATCGATTTTCGCCGCCGCCGCGCCGCCGAGCGATGCGGTGCTGCTCGCCGCGGCGGCGCTGCTCGTCGACGGTCTCGCACCGTGGCGCGTCGGCGACGTTGGAATTCCGCTGCGCTTCGAGTCGGGCACCGCGCGCGTCGAGCTCGCCGCCGACGCGACGACCGAGCCCGGCGTCTGGAATCTATCGGGCGACGTCGCGGGCGAGCTGCGCGCCCGGCGGCGCGGTGAGATCGTCGACGCCGCTTGCGGCAACGCGGACGTCTCGGGCAGGGTTACGTATGGTGACGATGCGATCCACGTCCATCTCGACGGCCGCACGTGGGAGTTCTCGCCCGCGCGGCCGCCCTCGGTCGATGCGAGCGGCGGCGGTTACGCCGCCACGGGAGACGCGGCCGTCACCGCGCCGATGCCGGGAAAGATCGTGAAGGTCGCCGTCAAGGACGGCGATAGCGTCGCCGAGCGCGCGCTGCTCGTCGTGCTCGAGGCGATGAAGATGGAACACCGCATCGAAGCCTCGGCGGCGGCGAGCGTGAAGGCCGTGCTCGTGAAGGAAGGGCAGATCGTCGCCGCGGGTACGCCGCTGGTGGAGCTCGAGGTATGAATCTGCCGAAGCGCGTCACGCTCTTCGAGATGGGCGCACGCGACGGTCTGCAGAACGAACGCGCGATTATCTCGACCGACGACAAAGTGCGTTACATCGACCTGCTCTCGGAGAGCGGGCTGCGGTGGATCGAAGCGACCTCGTTCGTCAGCCCGAAGGCGATTCCGCAGCTCGCCGATGCCGCGGAGGTCTTCGCGCGCATCCGCAAAGCGCCGGGAGTGCGCTATCCGGTGCTCGTTCCGAACCTCAAGGGCTACGAGCGGGCGAAGGCCGCCGGCGCCGACGCGATCGCCGTCTTCACCGCGGCGTCGGAGCGCTTCACGAAGCGCAACATCAACATGACGATCGACGAGTCCCTCGCGATCTTCGCCGACGTCGTGCGCGCGGCGACGAGCGACGGGATGTGGGTGCGCGGCTACGTCTCGACGGCGTTCGGCTCGCCGTTCGGCGACGAGGTGACGCCGCAGATGGTCGTCAGCGTCAGCGTGAAGTTGATGGAGATGGGCTGCGACGAGCTCTCGATCGGCGATACGATCGGCGTCGGCGTTCCTAGCCAGGTCGACGCGCTGATCCCGCCGCTCGCCGCAAAGATTCCGCTCGATCGTATCGCGATGCATTTCCACGACACGCGCGGCACCGCGCTCGCAAACGTCTACGCCTCGCTGCAGCAGGGAATCGCGAAGTTCGACGCTTCGTCGGGCGGCTTAGGCGGCTGCCCGTACGCTCCCGGCGCGACCGGCAACGTCGGCACGGAGGACGTGCTCTACCTCCTCCACCAAATGGGCATCGAGACCGGCGTCGATCTCGCAAAGGTGCGCGCCGCGTCGCGCTTTATCGCAACCGTGGTCGACCACGAGCTCACGAGTAAAGCGTTCCAGGCAATGGAGGCCGCTACTAGCGTAGTCTGAGCGGTCCTTCGACAGGCTCAGGATGACACCGAAAACGGGCTACCGTAAGCGAAGCGGGATCACGAAGCGCGTTGCGGTGTGCGATTCGCTGTATGCGCTGATCTTATTGTCGACGAGTCCGGCCGCGATTCCCGAGGAGCGAACCTCGTCGTCGTTCGGCGACGCGCCGCGGCCCTTCGGATGAAAGACCCAGAGCGCGCCGCTCGGCTTGAGATGTGAGGCGGCGCGCGCCAAGCGCGTGAGATCGCGCGGAGCGTCGACGCGCAGGAAGATCAGGTCGTAACGCGTGCGCAGCGCGAGGGCGGCACCCTTCGCCAGCCGCGCGTTGAGCGCCATGGTAAAGCTCTCTTCGTGGCGGCCGACGAGCGCGACGTGTGCCTCGGCGACGACGCCGAGTTTCTCGAAGAGCGTGCGTCCGGAGTAATCCCGCTCGACTGTCGCAGCCATCAGAAGCCCAGATTCTTGGGCTTCGGCGGAATTTCCGTGTAGGCCATCGGCCGGTCCCACCAATCGTGAAGGCGCGCGCGGAGGCGCTCTTCGCTCGGCGGCGGCGGCACGCGCAGTTCGAGCGCTCTCTCGTAGGCGCCGAGATAGCGGTCGATCATGCGCTCGACGGTGAAGTTCGCCTCGACGTGCGCGCGACAGGCCTGCCGGTCGAGCGACGCCAGCAGCGGCACGCGCGCGACGGCCTCGTCGACGGAGTCGCACAGGAAGCCGGTCGCGCCGTCCACGACGATCTCCGGCAGCGATCCCATGCGCGCGCCGAGCACCGGCGTACCGCAAGCCATCGCTTCGATCGTCGTCAACCCGAAGCGCTCCGGGCGCGTCGTCATATGGACGAGCGCGAGCGCGTTGGAGAGGAGTTCGTTACGTGCCTCGCGTTCGACGGCCCCGAGAAACTGCACGCGATCGCCGTCTACGTGCGGCAGAACCTGTTCGCGAAAGTACGCCTCGTCCTGCGGTATCGCGGCGATCTTCAAGCGCACGCCGGCGCGCCTGGCGATCTCGATCGCGAGATGCGTACCTTTCTCGGGATGGAAGCGCCCGAGAAAGCATAGATACTCGCCGGGCGTCGCGCCGAACCGAAAGAGCGCGGGATTGATGCCGTTGTACGTCGTGGCGAGATAATCGAGTCCGGGATCGCGGTCGGCATCGGAGATCGAGCAGTAGAAACTGCGCCCCGCGGCCGCGTAGTATGCCGCCAGAATTTGCGGCGACGAGAAACCGTGGATCGTCGTCAGCAGCGGCGGCGCGGTCGAGCCGAGCGCGTAGGTCAGCGGCTTCCAATCGAAGTGATTGTTGACGAGATCGAAATCGGACAGGCGCGCGAAGCACTGCCCGATGTGCAGCGCGGTGAAGACCTCGTCGTTGAGCGCCCGATCCTCGTTGAGGCCGACCGGAACCGCCGATACGAGCGTTCCGTCGAAGCGTGAGTTGCCGGTCGCAAAGAGCGTTACGTCGAGACCGCGACGGCGCATGCCGTCGGCGACGTCGAACGCGACCTGCTCCCACGGTCCGTAGCCGGGCGGCGGTGCGGGCCACGAAATCGCAGCCAGCACGGCCAGCCGCAGACCTTTGAGATCCACCGGTTTAGAAGTCGTCGTCGACGACGTGATCGTTGCCCTGCGCGACCGCGAGGTTGAAGTGCGTGCGCCGAATGAGCCTCTCCATCGCCAACTCGGCGAACGGCGGCACCGGCGCCGCGCGCGTGTAGTCGAACATGTCGCTGAGATCGTCGTCGGTCGCGTCGCGCCGGCCCATATTTCCCAGCGCCCAGTTCTTCTCGATGAACGTCGTGATCGAAGTGGATTCGCGCCGCGTATGCGAGACGTACGGAAGCGCGCCCGGCTTCTGCGGATCGTAGTTCGAACGGGCCCACGCCGAGATCACGACGATCGGAATGCGAAAGCCCCAACTCGTTCCGTCGGGCCCGGGCGGCGGATCGACGCGATCGTACCAGCCGCCGGAGTCGTCCCACGTGAGGACGATCGCGCTGTCCTTATAGTAGTCGCACTCCGGTGCCGCGCGACGGCTCTGCACGAGCGCGAGGTAGATCGAGCCGACCCAGCCGGGTCCGCCCGCGCTCAGGTTCCCCGCGTGATCGGAGTCGAGCCAGTTCGGCATGACGAACGAGACTTGCGGGAGCCGGCAGTTCTGGATGTCGCCGAGGATCGTGCCCGACGGCGTGACGACGTTACGCCCCCAGTCGGGGCCGTAACGGATCTTGCGGAACGCGTCGTAGATGTTGACCGTCGGATCGCTCACGTCGTTATACGCGCCGGTGTAATACTTCCACGAGACGTGCGCGGCGTCGAGCAGATCGGCGATCGACGTCTGATCGAAGCAGGGAAAGACGCCGGGTTTGATCGTCTCTTCGCCCGCTCCGAAGAGCGGGACGGTCGTACCGGCCTTCGAGTCGCAGCCCCAGATCGCGTCGTTCGGATTGCCCGCGATCCGGCTCTGCGCGGTCGCGAGCGTGAAGTGGCTCGGAAACGTCGGCACGAGGCGCGGCGCGAAGTTTTCGTCGGCGAGCGCGTAACGCGCAGCCAGCAGATGGTAGATCGTCGTCTCGGACGCCGGAAGATACGCGTACTCGAAGCCCGGCGCGGGCGTCGGGGCGCCGAGCAGCGTTCGCACCGCGTCGTTCGCGAAGCCGTCCATCCTGCCGCGGTTCCACTCGCCGAGCAGCGCGTGGTGATTGTGGCTCGGGTCGGCCGGATACTCGAAGGGCACCGCTTTGAGTTTGACGATCTTGCCGTCCACGGTCGTCGTCTGCGCGGTCTGCGCGCCCGGATACGGACCGCCGCGTGCGAGAACCGACGACGCGAAGAGGTTGTCGAACGTGCGGTTCTCTTGGACGAGGACGATCACGTGGCGGATCGGGCTTCCCGTGATCTGCTGACCGAGCAGCGTCGGATTCGACGAGGTCGAGCCGCTCGCGCCGCTCGCGCCGAGCACCAGCGCCGCGAGAAACGCGAGCCGCTTCATTGAATCAAGCCGTTTTTGAAGACGAGCTGCGGATCGCGCAGCGCGCGCACGTCCTCGCCGGCGTCGCCGCGGAGCAGCAGCATGTCGGCGGGCTCGCCGAGCGCGAGGATGCCGCGATGCAGCCCGATCAATTCGGCGGCAACGCTCGTCGCTGCGTGGAGCGCCTGTTGCGGCGTCATCCCGAGCATCGACCACATCAGCTCGACCTCTTGCGCGTAGTCCTCGTGGTAGTTGTACGGCGTGCCGGCGTCGGAGCCGCCGGCGATGCGAACGCCGCCTTCGTAGGCGCGCCGGATGTTCGCGAGCATCTTCTCGCTGAGGCCGCGTGCCTTCTCGGCGACGTAGCGCGGCACGTGCCCCTCTTCGAGATGCGCGATGATGCACGTCGGGGCGCTCAGCGTCGGCACGAGGAAGACGCGGCGCTCCTTGAAGAGCGCGATCGCTTCGTCGTCGAGCAGCGAGCCGTGCTCGATCGAATCGATGCCTGCGCGCAGCGCGTTCTTGATTCCCTGCGTGCCGATCGCGTGAGCGGCGACTCGCAATCCGTGGTTATGCGCCTCGTCGATCGCGGCGGTCAGCTCCTCGGGCGTCAGCTGCGCGTTGCCCGGCACCGCGCCCTTCGTCATCACGCCGCCGGTCGCGATCATCTTGATGCAGTCCGCGCCTGCGAGCATCTGCTCGCGCACGGCCTTGCGCGCGTCCCACGGCGAATCGACGGCGCGCCCGATCGGCCAGCCGTGGCCGCCGGTCATGCAGAGGACGTTGCCGACCGCGCGCATGCGCGGACCGGCGATCCGTCCCTCGTCGATCGCCTCACGCACGTCGAGCGCGATCTTGTTCGAGCTGCCGAGATCGCGGATCGTGGTAACGCCGGCCTTCACCGACTTCGCCGCGTTCGCGACCGCGCGCAGGAGCCGCTGGCTCGGCGTCGTGGTTGCGACCATCCCCATCATGTCGGGCTCGCCGCTTCCCTCGAGATGCGCGTGCGCGTTGACGAGGCCCGGCGTCACGCAGGCGGCTTCGAGGTCGCACTCGCCGCTCGCCGCGCGGATCTCGCCGATCTTGCCGTCCTCGATGACGATATCGACGCGACGTTGGGGCGGCTCCAACGTGCCGTCGTAAAAAACTCCGGCCCGAACGATCATCGTGCGGATATTCGGACCCGCCCCGAGCGCGCCTTTAGCGGATCGTCAGATTCGTGAGGCCGGCGACGCCGTTGATGACGAGCTGCACGGCGATCGCCGCGACGATGATGCCGACGATGCGCCCGACCGCGTCGATTCCGGTTACGCCGAAGACCCGGGTGAGCGTCTGGGCGCCGCGCATGAAGACGTAGGTGATGAAGACGACGATCACGGCCACGACGACGAAGATCGTGCCGTTCAGGTAGTTGTGCTCGTCGGTCGGATTCACGAGCGCGACGCTCGCGGTCAAGGCGCCGGGGCCGGTGATGATCGGTATCGCGAGCGGAAAGACAGACGGATCGCTCGCCGGCGCGACGGCCTTCGCGGTATCGGCCGTCTGGCGGTCGGTCTTCTCGGCGAAGACCATGTCGAAACCGACTTTGAGCAAGAGCAGGCCGCCGGCGATCTTGAACGCGCCGATCTCGACGCCGAGCGCCTTGAGCAGCGCCTCTCCCAAGAACGCGAAGCCGATGAGCGTGACGCCGGCGACGATCGACGCGCGCCTGGCGATCTGCGCGCGGTCGGCAGGCGTGCGTCCCTCGGTCAGCGTCGCGAACGCGGCCGCGGCCTCGATCGGATTGAGCATCGCGACGAGCGTCACGAAGACGTAAAACGCCTCCGCGATCTGCGCCGCTAGCACGCCGTCCACCGCAGCTTCGCGTGAGCGGCCCGCGCGCGCGCGATCGCCGCGTCGTCCACCGGACCGTCGACGAGCATCGTGAAGTGCCCCATCTTGCGGCGCGCGACGGCGTGGCGCTTGCCGTAGACGTGCAAGACGATCGACGGATCGCGCAGCAGGTCGGGGATTCCCGCAAGGTGGTCGCCGTGGCCGTCACCGAGCACGTTCATCATGATCGCGTTCGCGAGCAGCCGCGGCGGCGAGAGCGGCAGATCGCAGATCGCGCGGACGTGCTGCTCGTACTGCGAGCAGGGCGTGACGTCGATCGTGTAGTGGCCGCTGTTATGCGGACGGGGCGCAATCTCGTTGAGCAGCAGCTCGCCCGCGGTCGAGAGGAAGAACTCGACGCAGTACGTACCGACGATGCCGATCCCCCGCCCGACCGCGGCGGCCGTCTCCTTCGCGCGCCGCGCGGTCGCTTCGTCAACGCGCGCGGGCGCGATCGTCATCGCGAGCACGCCGCGGTCGTGCTCGTTCTCGGCGACGGGATAGGCGACGATCTCGTCGTGCTCGTTGCGCGTGGCAACGACGCTGAGCTCGCGCTCGAGCTCGACGGCGCGCTCGAAAATCAGCTCGACGCCGTTTGCGGCCGCGAGCGCTGCGCGCGCTTCGTCGAGCGAGGCTACCGCCCACTGGCCCTTGCCGTCGTAGCCGCCGCGCACCGTCTTGAGGATCGCCGGAAATCCGACGCTCTCGGCCGCTGCAACGAGCTCCGCCTCGCTCGCAACGCGCGCGAACGGCGTCGTCGCAATGCCTGCCGTGCGCGCGAACTCCTTCTCGAGGAGCCGGTTCTGCGTCACGTGCAGCACGCCGCTCCCAGGCAGCACCCGATGCCCGAGCTCTTCGAGGCGGCGCACCGAGCCGATGTCGATGTTCTCGAACTCGTACGTCACGACGTCGCTACGCCGGCCGAGCTCCTCGACGGCTGCGAGATCGTGGTACGCGGCGACGATCTGCTCGTCGGCGACCTGGCCGCACGGCGAATGCTCCTGGGGGTCGAGCGTTATGACGTTGTAGCCCATGCGCTTCGCGTCGAGCGCGAACATGCGCCCGAGCTGGCCGCCGCCGATGACGCCGATCGTCTCGACGTGCTTCAATCGAGAACGCTGGAGGCCGCGGCGTCGTGCATGCGCGCGACGTACGCCGCGAGGCGCTCCGCGACGCCGGGATCCGCGAGCGCGACGATGCGCGCCGCGAAGAGCGCGGCGTTGACCGCGCCCCCGATCGCCATCGTCGCGACCGGAACGCCCGCCGGCATCTGCACGATCGAGAGCAGCGAGTCGAGCCCGCTCAAGCGCGCGGATTGCACCGGGACGCCGATGACCGGAATCAACGTCTTCGCGGCGGTCATTCCGGGAAGGTGCGCGGCGCCGCCGGCCGCCGCGATAATCGCGCGCAGACCGCGATCCGCGGCCGATTGCGCGTAGTCGAACATCTCGTCGGGCATGCGGTGCGCGGAAACGACGCGCGTCTCGCACGGAACTCCGAGTTCTTCGAGCGTATCGCGCGCGGCCGCCATCGTCTCCCAATCCGAACGGCTGCCCATGATGATACCGACGACCGGTGCTCCGTCCTTTTGCGCCATCGTCGATGCGCTTCGCCAAGCGCCGGTTTTGTCATCCATGCCCGGAGGGTCGGCGTCGCGGGGCGAAGGGTGCGTCATGCCACGTTTTCTTCTGGGGATCAACTACTGGCCGCGGCAGAGCGCGATGTATATGTGGCAACGCTTCGACGTCGCCGCGATCGGCGAGGACATGGCGCGCATCAAGTCGCTCGGTCTCGACGCGGTGCGCTTCTTTCTGATGTGGGACGCCTTCCAACCGGAGCCGGGGAGGATGGACGACGACGCGCTGCGCCGCTTCGACGCGGTGATGGATCGCATCGCCGATGCGGGCCTGCGCGCGATGCCGACGCTCTTCTGCGGTCACATGAGCGGCGTCAATTGGCTGCCGGCGTGGAGCCTCGAGCGCGAAACCGTGAAGGGCCGCTTCCGCACGATCGCCGGCGGCGCCGTCGTCGAGCGGCAGATCGGCGACTTCTACGCCGACCCCGAGTTGGTGCGCGCGCAGGTCTTCTTCGCGAGGCGCGTCGGCGAACGCGTCCGCGACCATCCGGCGCTTCTCGGCTGGGATCTCGGCAACGAGTTCTCCAACGTGCGCGAGCCCGCGACGCCGGACGACGCGGCGCGTTGGAGCGCGCGGCTGACCGAGACGCTGCTCGACGTCTCGGGCGCGCCGGTCAGCGGCGGGATGCACGGCGAGGATCTCGATCGCGATCGTCGCTTGCGGCCGTCGAGCATCGCCCGGCCGTGGGAGTTTGCAACGATGCACGGCTACTCGGTCTACAGCGCGTTCGCGCGCGACCGTCTCGACACGAACGTCGTGCCGTTTCTCTGTCAGCTCCAACAATCGTTTAGCGGCAAGCGCGTCCTCTTCAGCGAGCTGGGAAACCCCGCGTGCCCGCCGGACACGGAGCAGGTCGACGGCTTCGCCTGTCTCGACGAGAACGAGATGGCGCACTACGCGCGCGGCGCGATCGATCGCCTGCACGCGCGCGGCGCCCTCGGCGCTTTCTGGTGGTGCTGGGCCGATTACGATCCGGCGCTCGCGGCGCTTGCGCCATTCGATCTCGCGCCGCACGAGCTGCGATTCGGCGTCGTTCGGAGCGACGCGACCTTCAAGCCGGTCGCGCAGACGCTCGCGCAGATCGCCGCGGAGAATCGCAGCGTCGTCGAAGCGCTTCCGGCTCCGATCGCCGATCAAGCCGAGCACTACGCCGGGTTGCCCGAGAGCATCGTTGCCGAGTATCGTGCGTATTGTGACACGCATGAATGAGCCGGCGCGCACGCTGATCGTCACCGGCGCGAGCTCGGGCATCGGCCGAGCGCTGGCGCTTGCGGGAGCGAAGGCCGGATTCCGCATCGTCGCGACCGCGCGACGAGCCGACCGGCTCGAGGAACTGGTGCGTGAGATTCGCAGCGCGCGCGGCGCGTGCATCGCGATTGCGGGCGACGTGACGGCGCGCGATATGCCGGCGCGAATCGTCGAAGCCGCGACGAACGCGTTCGAGCGGATCGACGTCGTCGTCAACAACGCCGGCCTCGGCGCCTACGGCGCGCTGCTCGAGATCAGCGACGCCGAGATCGAGGCGCAGTGGCAGCTCCACGTCGGCGCGCCGATCCGCTTAGCGCGCGCGGCGCTCCCGCAGCTCGAGGCGACGCGCGGTCAGCTCGTCTTCATCGGCTCGGGCATCGTGCGCGTGCCGCTGCCGCGCTACGGCGGGTACGCGCCGGCGAAGGCCGCGATCCGTGCCGCCGCGATCCAGCTGCGGCGCGAGCTGCGCTCGAAGGGGATCGCGGTAACGTACGTGGATCCCGGGGTCGTCGCGTCGGAATTTCACTCGCGGCTCGGGATCAAGCGCACCGTGAATCTCGTCGCCTCGCCCGAACAGGCGGCGCGCGCGATCCTGCGCGGCATCCGGCATCGCTCGGCCGTCGTCAACGCGGTGAAATGGCAGACGGCGTTCTCGACGATCGGCGAATGGGCCGGCACGCTCGCGGATCCGATCATCATCCGCTCCTTCACGAACCAACCCGCTGCGGTCGACGAAACAGTGTGTCACCCTGAGCGAAGGCCCGAAGGGCCGCAGGTGAAGGTCGAAGGGCGTAAGGACAATTTCGACGCCGCGCTCGAACCGGTTGCGCGGCGTATGGAACGCGTAAAGTTACCCGCAAGTTTTCTGCGTGAGGCGATGTCGCCGGGCGCGACGCTCGAACTCAACGCGCTGGCGATGCGCTGGGCCGGAATGCCGAATAAGAACGAGCGCGCGGTATTGCGCGAAGCGCTCGACGCCCTCGCGGCCGGGGGTTTTCTCGAACCCGCGCAGGAGGAGACGTGGAGAGTGCTGCGCGCCGCCGACTGAGCGGCCCGATCTACACCGCGCCGTTTACGATGGCCGCGCGCTGAGCCGGCGCAGATACTTCAGGCCGAGCGCCGCGAAGAAGAGCAGCGTCGCGAGGAGCACGATCGTCGCGCCGCTCGACGCGCGCACGTAGTACGACAAGTAGAGGCCGCCGAGCGTGCTCGCGGCGCCGAGCAGCGCCGAAAGCGCCATCATCGGCGCGAAGCGCGACGTCAGCTGATAGGCGGCGGCCGCGGGCGTGACGAGCAGCGCCGCGACGAGCACGATGCCCACGGCCTGCAGCGCGACGACGATCGTCAGCGCGAGCATCACGAGCAGCGCGTACTCGTATGCCGGCGACGCGATGCCGCTCGCCTGCGCCACGACCGGATCGAACGTCGTATAGAGCAGCCCGCGGAAGAGCACGACGACGGCGGCTGCGACCGCGACGCTCAACCCGAGGATCAGCCAGAGATCCTGCGGCTGCACGGCGAGGATGTCGCCGAAGAGAAAGCTCTGCAGGTCCACCGCATAGCTGCGCTGCTGGCTCATCAGAAAGACGCCGAGCGCGAACATCCCGGTGAAGAGCACGCCGATCGTCGTGTCGAGCGAGATGCGGCCGCGGCGATGGACGAAGCCGATGCCGAGCGCCGTCAGCACCGCGACGACCGCCGCGCCGAGGTAGAAGTTCGCGCCGCGCAAGTATGCGATCACGATTCCCGCAAACGAGGCGTGCGCGATGCCGTCGCCGATGAACGAGAGGCGCCGCAGGATGACGTACGTGCCCATCGTCGAGCACAGCAAGCCGACGGCGAGCGCCGCGACGAACGCGCGCTGCATGAACGCGTAGTGGAACGGCGCCGTTAATGCTTCCACGGCTCGTCTCGGACTTCGGGATGGGCGGCGTGGGCCGCGTGCGGCTCGTGATCGAGGCGCAGATGGCCGTGCGTGTGCGTGTGCTCGCGGATCGCGGTGTACGCGCCGGATTCGACGACCTCGCGCGGCGTGCCGAGCGCGAGGACGCGGCGATCGAGCACGAGCAGCCGGTCGAACCATTCGTCGACCCGATCGAGGTCGTGGGTCGCGACGAGCACCGGCATCCCCTCGCCGACGAGCTCGCGCACGATCTCGCGCAACGACTCTTCGGTCGCCGCGTCGACGCCGGTCGTCGGCTCGTCGAGCAGCAGCAGTTGTGGCTCTTGCGCGATTGCGCGCGCGACAAAGGCGCGTTGCTGCTGTCCGCCCGAGAGATTCGCGATGCGGCGCTCCGCGAGCGGGCCCATCTTCACGACGTCGAGGGCGCGGCGCACGATCTCTCGATCGCGCGCACCGAATCGCTGCCAGAAGCGCAGCCGCGAGAAGCGCCCCATCGCGACGACGTCCCAGACCGTCGCGGGAAACGACCAATCCACCGCCTCGACCTGCGGCACGTACGCGATCGCTCCGGCCGGCAGATCGTGCGGCCGCGACCCGAGGACGCGCAACTCGCCGCTCGCGGGAAGCAAGAGTCCGGCGATCGTCTTGAGGAGCGTCGACTTTCCCGAGCCGTTCGGCCCGACGATCCCGAGCGCTTCGCCGTAGTGCACCGAGAGCGTCGCACCGACGAGCGCGGTGAAATCGTCGTAGCGGACGACGAGATCGCGCGCGACGACCGCTTCGCCGTCATCGAGGCGGGCGAGCGGCAGCGTCATTTGAGCGCCTTGACGATGACGGCGGTATCGTAGGTCAGCATCGCGATGTAGTTGGCGACACGCGGGTCGGTACCGATCGAATCGTCGTAGAGATTCTCTACGACCTGGATTCCGGCGGCTTGCGCGATCGAGTAGAGGATCTTCGGGCTGTACTCCGGTTCGCTGAAGACCGCGCGCACGTTGTGGCGCTTCGCGAGATCGATGAGGCCGGCGATCTGCGCGGGGTTCGGCTCCTGGCCGGGATTGCGTTCGACGAAACCGAGCGTCGTGATGCCGAAGCGGTCGTTGTAGTACTGCCACGCGTTATGAAAGACGATCATGTAGCGATGGGATGGCGGAATCGTCGCGATCGACGCCCGGATGCGAGCGATCAGCTCGTCGAGCCGCGCGTCGTAGGCCGTCGCGTTGCGCCGGTAGCCGGCTGCGTGCGCGGGATCGATCGCGATCAGCGCGTCGCGGATCTTACGCACGTACTCCTTCGCGAGCACGGGATCCATCCAGAGGTGCGGATTGAGGTTCTTCACCGGCATGCCGTCGGCGCAGACGACGACGCGCAGATCGCGCGACGACGCGTCGCGCAGAAGCCGGTCGAGCCACGCTTCGAGCCCGGCGCCGTTTTCGACGAGCAGATTGGCGTCGGCGACCGTTGCGACGTCGGCCGGAGCCGGCTGGAACGTCTCCGGCGAGGCGCCGATCGGCACGATGCTCTTTACGCTCACGTATTCGCCGCCGACCCCTTGCACGAACGAGTTGAGGGTGGAGATCGTCGTCGCGACGTGAATCTTGCCGTCCGGCGCGGTCGGGCTATGCGCCGCGCACGCCGTTAGCGCGGCGAGGAGCGCGATCGTGGCGACGCGCCTCATCTGCACGCGCTGCATCGTCCGAAGAACTCCATCGCGTGACCGTCCAGCTCGAAGCCGTGGAGCTTGCGCAGCGATTCGGCGAAGCGCTCGATCGCGTCGCAGTCTACGTCTTCGACGCGCCCGCAGTTGCCGCAGATCGCGTGGTGATGGTGGCGCTCCGGCTCGCAGAGCATGTAACTCGCCTCGCCGGCGGCGTCGGTGCGTTCGGTGATTTCGCCCCTCGCTCGCAGGCGCTCGAGCGTGCGATAGACCGTCGAGAGCGAGACGCGCGTGCCGCCGCGCTTCAGGCGCTCGTAGATGTCGGCCGCGGAGAGAAAGCGCGGCTCGCGCGCCAGGATCGAGGCGATCTGCTCGCGCGGGCGCGTGACGTATTCAGCCCGGACTCCCATTCGAGGGGCTATTTGCGAATCGTTTGCAAAAGTCTTGCTAGGGAGTCGGCGAGGGTGCCGGCGAGGGGCAGCCGGCTGCGTCGCTCTTCGCCTTCGCGTGGACCTGGTCGCGCCAGTATGCGGACGTATCGGCCCACGCCGGCAGCGTGAGATCGACCGCCTGGGCTCTGGTCTGCACCTTTGGAATGATGTCCTGGAAAGCGGCCGGCACTTGTCCGTCGCGCTCGTTGACGACCCTCGCGAGAGCGAGCCACGCATCGGAGAGCATCATTGCCGGCAGCGCCTTTGCGGCGGCCGGACACGACGCGTTCAGGCGCGCGGCGACGTCGGAATCGAGCGCCAGCGCCCATGCCGAGGTCGCGGCGATCTGCGTGAAGAGCCCCGCGCGCTGCGTCTCGGAGCAGAGCGTGTTGAGGATCTCGCCCTCTTCGTTGAGCGTCGAGAGCACGTCGGCGATCGCCGCATATCGCTGGAGCAGTTGCGCGGTGCCGTTGCCCGGCGGATGCCGGTCGTAATCGCGTACGTGCTGGGCAGCGTCGTCAATCGTCTGGCCGTTGCAGCGATCGGACGCGACCAGAACCGGCGCCGCCGCGCCGGCGGGAGACGCCCCGAGGAGCGAGGCCGCAACGAGCGCCAGCGCGAGAGTTTGCAAGAGCTTGCTCATCGGCTTTGACAGGTGCCCAGCCCGGCACGTACAATCCTCCAGGTCGCCAAACGACCCGCTGACCGTGTCACCCTAAAGCGGCGTCGAAGGGTAGGGCGCGGTCGCATGGGGATGTAGCTCAGCTGGTAGAGCACTTGCTTCGCATGTAAGGGGTCGGGGGTTCGAGTCCCCCCATCTCCACCATCGGAAACGCCTTACTCTGTAAAGAGTTCTGGCGTTTTTGTTTCCGCGGCAATGCGAAGCGATGAGCCGCATTTACGACAATCGTACGACAATTGGGTTCGAGCGCGGCGAAGATCCGGTCCGCGGTTTGGGCGACGCGCTTGGCGGTATGGTCGAACAGGTGGCCATAACGCTCGAACATCATGCGGGTGTCCGAATGCCCCAAACTGCCCGCGATCGCGAGCGGATCTTCTCCTGCCTCGATAAGCAGAGAGTTGGCGGTATGGCGAAGACTGTGGAAGGTGACGTCAGGCAATTCCGCCCGCTTGAGCAACGGTTTGAAGACGCGTTTGAGAAAGTTGTTCTTCCGAAGCGGCGTGCCGGTGGCGGACCTAAAGACTAAGCCGCTTCGCGAGTTGTCTGCCTCTCGAAGTTTGGTAAGCGCCGTTCGTGCGAGCTCGGGAAGGTAGATGATGCGCCGCGACTTCGGCGTCTTCGGCTCTGATCGTACGAGATGACCGTCACGGTCCTCTGCCAGCGTCCTTTTGACGGCGATCGTCCTAGCCGCGAGGTCGACATCATCCCAGGTCAGCGCGAAGATCTCCCCTTGGCGCATGCCGGTGGTAACCGCAAGAGTCAGCAATGCACGGTCACGAGCAGTACGCGAGGCAGCAAGGAGCTCCATCACTTGCTTACCATCCAGAACCGGCACTTCAGGTCGCGGTGGTTTCTCCGGCGGAACGGTCTCACATGGGTTCCGCGCGATTTTGTCTTCCCGAAACGCGACATTGAGGGCGCACGACAGGGTAACGAATGCCGTCCGCTGCGTAACAACTCCGACGCCGTCATCTTTCCAGCGGCGCAATAGGAAGCGCACGTCATCGGACGTAAGCTCGCTCAGCTTGCGCGCTCCGATATGCGGCACGATATGCTTGCGAATCATGTGCTCGCGAAGCTTGAACGTGCTCGGGCGAATGCTGAGAGCGTTCAGCCAAGCCGTCAGATAATTGGCAAGCGTTACCGCAGTGGGTGTGGCGATCGAGGTGCGATGCTCCTCGCGGTACTCACGCATCTTGTCGGCGATCGCGCCGCGGGTCTTGCCGTAGAACGACTTGCGGACGACCAACCCATCCGGAGCCTTGAGGGTCAACTTCCCCTCAAAGGTGCCGTTCTTTCGCCGGGATATGCTGCCCTCGCCGTGAGCGCGCTTGCCCATCAGGGAGCACTCCGTTCAAGACGGCGGGCGCGCAGTCTTTTCACAAACTGCTGGACAGCTCGGTACTCGACCCGACGGCGCCCCGTCCTCCGGTCAAGCAGATATGGGAGCAGGCCACGCTTCATCAAGCCGTAGACTTTCGTTTTGTGGTATCCAAGGAGCCCGCACACCTGCGGTACCGTCAGCAGAACGGCTTGACCGCTTGGCGCAGCGTTGGCGCCGGGTTGGATCGTTTCTGAAAACTTCTGCAAGCATTCACGCACATCGTCGAGGCTACTGGTTGCTGCATCAAGCGCCATTTTAATCCGTTCCAGAGAAGATCCGCCGGCCGGCAGCCACAATTCGGCAAGTTCGTCGCGAACGACGTTGACGGGGCTTTGCTCTAAGGCTCGTGTTGGTTGCATTCGAGTGATCCCGCGCGCGACAAAAACAAAAGGTCCCTCGGGGCCGTTACGTACGCCTTTTGCCTGCATTATTATGCGGGCAAAAGTCTGCCGTACTCTTACATACCAATTATCCCGCGCGTCCTCGGGAACGTCAAGCGGCGGTCGTGGCTACGTGCAGCTCAGCGCGCAATTTCTACAAGGCCCTTTTCGCCAAGAGTAATAGTGCTACCGTCGTCTAGCCACAAACGAACGGCATCTTCTTCGATCGTACGCACGTCTACGACGACATGAAAGCCGGCCAACCGGCGCACGAGCATGCCACGCTTGATCTCCCGGATGCAGGCGAGCGTAGTACCGAAAACTTCTATCACCATTTCTCTCCCGCGGCCCGACAAAGGCGCCGCCGCACGGCGGCCTAACCGCGCGCGAAGGGACCCGCGCGCAAGGCCGGAGCGCAGCGAAGGAGCGTCAGCGGTCGCCTTGCGCGTGGGATGCGCCAGCGCGGTAGCCTTGCCGGGTGGCGGCGCCGGAATCGGGTCGCGGGTGGACTTTGTCAACGGGGTCGCTAGAAAGGGCGTGAGAGTCGTCGTTGTCGCCAATATCCCACGCGTCGAGGGTATCCAGAATCAAAGACCAAAGCAGAATAGGGAGTAAAGGATAACGATGCCTGATGTTTACGGAATTATCGGCAGAGAACTACAAATCATGGCGACGAACTGGTATCGTAAGACTCGCGCCACTAACTGCCCTATTAGGAACCAACAGTTCTGGCAAATCGAGCTTATTAAAGTTATTCCTATTGTTCAAGCAAACCGTCGAGTCGCAGGATCGAAAACGGGTGCTAGAGTTCGGCGACTATGAAAGCTATGCTGACTTTGGCGCGTACTACGACGTTGCACTTGGTCATGATATTAAAGCGAAAATCGGATTCAGTCTTAGTTGGATCCCCGATGATCCTCTGAAGCTCCCAATAGGCCGGCGTGGCTCGGATGTTAGCGTAGAACTTTTGAAATACAAGCTTTCTGTCGAAGAAACTGATGGCGTTACTCAAGTCGCCTTTTTCCAGTATGCGTTTGATCGCCAATCGTTCGGAATGCGCTGCGAGTCTCCAGGACGTTATCAACTCGATGCCGGAGTATTCCACACAAAGCGACGACGTGGCCGCGCGTGGCCTCTACCCGCACCTACCAAATGCTACGGCTTTCCTTCGGAGGCCGTCGCGTACTACACTAACACCGCATTTCTCCCGGACTTAGCGCTCGCCTTCGAAAGGGAGTTCCAGGACATTACGTACCTGGGTCCTCTTCGGGAGGAGCCGGCGCGCATATACACATGGGCAGGTGACAGACCGTCGAACGTCGGCGTTTCGGGTCAGTACACCGTTCCCGTTCTGCTTGCAGCCGCGGCCGAGAAGATGCTCGTTGGTCGACCTGGTCGCGGCAAACGGCGACGAACGCTCATAGCCGAGATTGAGCATTGGCTTCAGGCGATGGGCCTTGCCCATACGCTCACGTTGAAGCCGCTGGGGCGATATCGCAAAGAATATGAGTTCGTGGTTCAGATGAGCGCCTCGGGCACGCCCGTAAACATCGCCGACGTCGGATTTGGCGTTTCGCAGGTTCTTCCAGTGCTCGTAGCTTGCTTCTATGCCCCTGAGCGTAGCGTTCTGCTGCTCGAGCAACCAGAGATCCATCTACACCCAAGAGCACAATCGGTCTTGGCAGATGTTCTAATTAACGCAGTAAAGGAAAAGCGAATTCAACTGATCATCGAAACGCACAGTGAACATTTGATTCGCCGGATACAGCGCCGAATGGCCGAAGAGCTACTCGTTCCCGACGAGACTGCCTTATATTTTTGCCGCCGCGATGATGGTACCTCGCAAATAGAGGAGCTCGAGATGGACATGTATGGGTACATAAGGAATTGGCCTGACAATTTCTTCGGCGACGACTTCGGCGATGTCAAGGCAATGCAGGAAAAAGTCGCAGAACGACGCGGATTTCTTAGCGATCGCGGGTAACGAACGTTGCCGAGGCGTGTTGTCGACACGAACGTGTTAATGGTCGCGAGCGCTGCAGCAGCTCAGTGTAGCGACGAATGTCGGTATGTCAGCGCTGCTCGGCTCCTTGGATTGATGGCGACCGGCACCTTTGTAATCGATGATAGAGATCTAGTACTCGGTGAGTATCGCAACGCAGTCGATGGGACAACGAGTGGTAGCGTTGTGACCTGAGGTGGCGTTTCACGCAGCTGATAACTGTGAAAGTTGCTTAGTTTTGATTTCGTCGGCAAACTCCCTCGGCGATCGGTAGCCGAGCGCGGAGTGCGGTCGAACCTCGTTGTAGTCTTGCCGCCAAGCA
>DATKMJ010000063.1 GCA_035541935.1 Candidatus Binatia bacterium
GGCGCAGGCGGTGTGGGGACCTGACGGGCGACAGCGCACCGCGACCATCAACGCCGCTAGCTATTCGGCGCACTGGGACGGCGACGCGTTGCTCTTCTACGCGAGCGGTACGGGGTCGCCCGAGCTTTACATCGGCAAAGACGCGATCATGGACTCGGCCGGTAACTTTTCCGTCGCTGACCGGGATCAGAGCGGCGAGCAAGTTACGACGCACGGCATCCAAGGGGGCACAGCGTGGTTTGACAGCTGGAACGGCGGGTCAACGCGCAACGTGTATCTAGCAAAACTCGACCAGAGCAAGCCTTATGCCTTCTTTCAAATCGACGGCTCGTGCGGTTGGACGAATCAACAGAACCAGACCTACTATCAGTGTCCGTTTTACCCGGAGTTTGCGATGCAGCGGCCCGACGGGTACAGCATGGTCGGCGGCTACGTGCAAGGTGCGCGCACGTACGATCCCACCGGCGGCCAGTGGCTCACGCCCGATCCCTATTCTGGCAGCGTGCACGACCCGATGTCACAGAAGCCGTTCATGTGGAACGACAACAATCCCGTTGAATATAGCGACCCAAGCGGCTACTGCCCCCTTTGCGCGGCGATATTCTTGTTCTACCTCGCCAACGCGCCTGAGATCAACGCGGCGGTTCAGGATTTTGTTGAAGGCGAGGCGGGCGTAGCAGGAGTTTCGGGCAATGTTCGTAGCGCTGCGGAGCGGGCCGGAGAAGAGTCGGTACCTACCGTCGTATTATATAAGAGCAATGCGAAGCCAACGCTGGGCGAGGACCAAAGATTTCTTGACCTGCCGACGATCCGCGACGGTACAGCGCGCAGTTATTGGATCCGGAACTATTCGGAGCTCAGGAGCACAATGTCCGCGGGGAAGCCTATCGAAGACAGCTATACCCGTGCCAACGGCACGCTAATTGATGCAGGCAAGGGGTCGTTTCTTAATGCCGAAAGGGCCACACTCCGTGACCGCGGTTGGACCTATGACCCCCGCTCGCGGCTCTGGTCGCCGCCGAAGCCAAAGGCAGAGAGTCCGCACAAGCTCTAGCAAATGACAGACGACTGCTTTATTCAGGAAGCTACTAGAACTTTGGTGCCATCGTTTAGGCGACTTGGTTTTGCGGTAACGCGAAGTTGCTCGCGAAGCATCGAGATGGCGTCCCCCTACTATAAACTGCGTTTGTTTCAAGGGCTCAAGTCAAATGCCATTGGCTTGGAGCTATACGACGGCGGCGACATAATAAATTTGCAACATCTATTCGCGCTTTCGAAGACCCCTGTACGATCGTTGACGGCGAGTTCTCGTATCGCTGTCCAGCGCCATCTCCGATGGCTAGACTCTTTCTTGTTCCCACGGTTCGAGAGGCTCTTATCGGGTGATACGTTGGAACGAAGCACCGTCTTCCAGCAGGCGAAGGCGCATGATGCTCATTTTACCTACGAGCTAACGCTGAGCCCGCGAATACAGGAAGCAAATGGTGCCTTTCGTGAGAAGCGCTATGGGGACGTGATTAATATTCTGGGGCCGATCGAGGCGCAACTGACTCCATTACAGCATCGGAAACTGCGGTTTGCACGGGAGGCAGTTCACCGGAGTGGCGCGACGCAGCGCAGCATTAGGGAAAAAAGCTAAAGAGCCGACATCGACCACGCAGGGTACCGTCTATTCTGGTGTATCTGCTGCGCTTTCATACGTATGGATCAGGTAGAGAATGTCAATGAAGACTGCGTTCGTTAGAGCTTTCAGCCTTGCAGGCGTTTTCTTAGCTGCGAACTTGGCCGGCTGCGGGTCGTCCGCACCTGGATTTGGAGGCTCGCCGCCTCGAGCTCTCGCGGTCGCGGCGGGTGGTGCACGCGATTCCTCTCGGACCTCCCCCAAGACGAGGGGCGATTTGCTCTATGTTGCGACGCGAGACGACGTATATGCACCATCGTACCTCCGGCGGGAAGCTCATCCGAGATCTGGGCGTTCCCGGCGATGATCTATGCTCGGACGCGACGAGCGACGTGTTTGTGCCGACCGTGCCTTACCAGATTGATGAGTTCGATCACAACGGTCGACTGATTCAGACCATCGAGGACGGCGACGTACCTTTAGGCTGCGCCGTCAATCCGAAAAGCGGAAATCTGGCCGTTACCAACGAGGCTTCAGGCGCCGGCTACGTCGCCGTCTTTCTGAGCGGGAAAGGCCCGCCGAACGGCTATTACGACCCAGCCATTGGCACGTTTGGCCTATGCACATACGGCAGCGGCGGCAACTTTTTCGTCGGCGGTACGGGGGAGTTTTCCTGCGGAGCTTCCGCAGGGCAGCAGCGAGTTCGTGAACTTCGGCCTCGACCCTAAGTTCGACGCCTTTGGCAGCGTTCAATGGGACGGCGCACGCTTGACTCTCACGAATCCGTCGCGGCACGAGATTTATCGCGTGAAGCTGTCTCATTGGTCAGTGAGGATCGTCGGAACAACGAGCCTTCGCAAGTGGCAGAGTTCCAACTATGGCCATTGGCCGTACGTCCAGACTTGGGTGCAAAGCAGTACCTTCATCGGGCAGACGAGCACGGGGGCAGAGGTCGGGTTATGGCCGTATCCGCAAGGTGGGCGCGTAGGCAAGATCATCGGTCCGTTCCGAAGCGGCGTCGTCAATATATACGGGGATGATCAGCGCCGGCACTCGCTGAGGCAAGGTCCAAAATTCGAGGGCAGACGGCACTCGAGCGGTTGGCCACGGATGTGGAGCGCCCAGCGACCCTCGGCAACCGCGGGACTCCGCGGAGTGCAGCGGAATAGCGAGCGAGAAATGACGAAACCCGCCGAGGCGATGCCGCGGCGGGCTCCGACGTATTCACACACCATCCTCGCCTGTTTGGCTACCATGCGGAAGCCCCACTGACGCCGGCTTGGCGGTTTGACCTTTGCGCGGAACGCCGCTTGCGCGATGTTCACGCATTGCATCGGTCGCGAACGATACGCTCGTCACACCTCGAAAGTGAATCTCGAAGCGTATGAATCGTAGCACGCACGTAGCGAGAACGACAAGCGTCGTATCGGCTAATTCACAAGCTGTCCACAACAATTTTCCGTTATGCACACGGCCTGCCGGCGCGCGTTGCCGCGGGAGGCTCGCGGGGTGCAGCGAAGAGCAAGCCCGATGGCGATCGCAGTCGTGGTTCTGCTGGCTCAGAGTTTCTTCGGCGGCCTGCCGATCGACGGCATCTCATGCGACCGGACGGAAGGCGCGGTGGAGCACATCCACGTCTCGCTGCAACTCTACGACCGCGGGCGCGCCGTCAAGGTACCCGCGGAAATCGGCATGCCGCAGGGCGCCGACTGTCTCTATTGGATCCACACGCACACCGCCGACGGCTTCATTCATATCGAGGCGCCGGTCAAACGTTCGTTCGACCTCGGCGAGTTCTTTGACATCTGGGGGCCCAACCTGAGCGTGACGCAGGCCGCGAGCGTCGTCGCGCCGAGCGGAAAGCGTCTCTCGATCTGGGTGGACGGCAAGCCGTGGCACGGCAGCAATCCGCGGAAGATTGTCTTCCACGACCACCAGACGATCGTCATCCAGAACGGACCGCCCTTCGCCACGCCGTCGCACCCGGACTGGTCGAAGTTTTGAAAACGGTCGAGCTGGACGGCCGCAGCCTGACGCTCGAGCAGATCGATGCCGTCGCAGCGGGTGCACCGGCAGCCGTCACTCCCGCTGCTCGAGAGCGCGTCAAGCGCGCCCGCGATTTCGTCGACGCGCGCTTCGCCGGCGGCGAGGCGATCTACGGCGTGACGACCGGGTTCGGCCGGCTTGCGAACATCCCGGTCGATCCGGTTGACGCCGTCGCGCTCCAGCTCAATCTCGTACGCAGCCATGCCGCCGGGACGGGCGCGCCGCTCTCGATTCCGGTCGTTCGCGCCGCGGGCGTCTTGCGCGCCAACTCGCTCTCGGCCGGCCACTCCGGCGTGAAGCTCGAGACGCTCGACTTGATCCTCGCGATGCTCGATCGGGGGGTGACGCCCGTCGTCCCGTGCCAAGGCTCCGTCGGCGCGAGCGGCGATCTCGCGCCGCTCGCGCACATGACGCTCGCGCTCCTCGGTGAGGGCGAGGCCTTCTATCGCGGCGAGCGCCTTCCGAGCGCCGTCGCGCTCGAGCGCGCCGGACTCAAGCCGATCTCTCTCGGCGCGAAGGAAGGGCTCGCGCTCGTCAACGGTACGCAGGTGATGACGGCGGTCGCCGCGCTCGGCGTTCTACGCGCCGAGCGGCTCGCCGCCGCCGCCGACCTCATCGGCGCGATCTCGCTCGAGGCCTATCTCGGGACGGAGAGGGTCTTCGATCGCCGGCTCAACGAGCTGCGCCCCCACCCCGGGCAAGAACGCGTCGCCGCGAATCTGCGTGCGCTGCTCGCAGATTCGGAGATCGTCCGCTCGCACGCCGAGTGCGACCGCGTTCAGGATCCCTATTCGTTCCGCTGCATTCCGGTCGTCCACGGTGCCGTTGTTGACTCGATCTCGCACGTCCGAAGGGTGACGGAGATCGAGGCCAACTCGGTCACCGACAACCCGCTCGTCTTTCCCGACGACGAGGAGTTCATCTCGGGCGGCAACTTCCACGGCGAGCCGATCGCGCTGGCGATCGATTTTTTAAAGATCGCCGTCTCGGAGCTCGCTTCGATCGGAGAACGGCGCCTCTACCTCCTGCTCAACGCCGAGGATCGCGGCTTACCGCTCTTCCTTACGCGGCGGCTCGGGCTCCAATCGGGGCTGATGATCGTGCAGTACACGGCGGCGGCGCTCGTCAACGACGACAAGGGCCTCGCGTGGCCGTCGAGCGTCGACTCGATTCCCACCTCGGCCGGTCAAGAGGATCACGTCAGCATGGGAATGACGTCGGCGAACAATTTGGTGCGCGTGCTCGACAACGTCGAGGGCGCGCTGGCCTGCGAGTTGCTCGGCGCGCTCGCCGCGACCGATTTCCGGCGCCCGCTGAAGTCGGGGCGCGGCACCGCGGCCGCGTACGAGGTCGCGCGCGCGGCGATCCCGCCGTGGACCGAGGACCGGCCTCCCGCTCCCGACATTGCCGCGGCGCGCGAACTGATCGCGTCGCGACGGCTCGTCGAGGCCGCCGAATCGGCGATCGGGCGGCGCCTATAGGCTGACGTTGATCGTCAGATACGCGTTGAAGGGATTGGGAAGCACGTAGGAGTTCGTATCGGCGTACGCCGGTATGTACGACGGTGCGAAGGCCGGATTGAGCGGCACGCCGTTCGCGCCGCGATCGTTCGGCGAGACGCCGTTGTAGAAGTTCGAGACGTAGTAGTAGTTCGAGACGTAGCCGCACGTGTAGCCGTTGGGCGGGAACTGCTTCGTCCACGGCTCCGACGATCCGCCGAAGCACGCGTTGAAGAGGTTCGCCATCAGCAGGTTCGCCTTGATCCGCGGCGTGATCTGATACGACATCTGCAGGCTGAGATTGAGCTGGTTGGGCTGGCGGAACGCGCCGAAGCCGTCGAAGACGCCCGTCTGCGGGTTGGGGATGAAGAGCTCGCCCGGCGACGTTCCGTTCTGCGTCGCCGCGAGGAAGCACGTCGTGTAGTCGGCCTGCAGCGGATTCTTCGTGTGGATCGGCGAGCCGGTGAGCCCCCTCGAGTTGTTCGTGCAGACCCGCGGGTCGATGCCGACGACGTCGGCGGGATTGCCGTAGGGCTGGCCCTCGTTGAACGTCAGCGCGGGCGTCACCGCGAACCGGTTGCGCTTGTAGTTGACGATCGCGCTGACGACGTTCGGGGAGAGATACGCATAGTCGAGACCGACGGGATACCAGCCGTTGCGGTCGAGCAGCGGCTGCGGCGACATCGCGTAATACGGATTCCAGATCGGCGGATTGTACTGCGGTTTGAGCCGCACGCAGTTCGGGTCGGGGAAGACGTGCCCGAACTTGTTGTTCTCGTAGCACTGGGAACCGCCGCCGGCCCGCGTCAGGCCGTTGAAGTTCGCGATATCCTGGTTGTAGGGGTCGATCGGATTGATCGAGGTCCCGGGATAATCGTTCCACCGCTCGGCCGCGTTCGTGTACGTGTAGGAGATGATGAACGAGAGCCCGTTCTTGCTGAAGTCGCCTTTCGTAAATTCGGTCTCGAAGCCGTCGACTCGCTCGACGCCGGTATTCAATCCGCCGGTGAGGCCGAAGGGAAGCCCGATGTTGTAGATCTGGTTCGTCGCGTAGCGGTAGTACGGCGTTACCTTGATCGACATGTCGGTGCCCTTGAAGCGCCGCTCGTACGAGAGGTCGTAGTTCTGCGAATACTGCACCTGCGGATCGTGGCGCGGCGTCGTGTAGCCGTACTGCCAGAAAGCCTGGAAGAGATCGTACGCGAGGTTGTTGTCCTTCGCGTTGTACTGCACCTGATACGTCTCCGGCTCTTGCGCGTAGACGCCGGCCGAGAGCCGCACCACCGTGTCGGGGTTGAAGGTATACGTCGCACCGAGGCGCGGGGTGAACGCATAGTCGGTCAAGGTCGGATCGTACGAGTTGCTCAGCAGCAGGTGTCCGTCTTTGCCGTCGGGGTGCACGGTTTGCACGGGATGCGCCGGAATCGAGTTATCCATCGGGCAGTTGAAGCCGATGAACGGTGCCGGCGGGCGGCCGCTGGCCGGCGGTGTCGGAATGAAGTACGGCGCGAGCGTGTCGGGATTGTAGCAGAACTCCCGCTGGCCGGCTAAGAACCAGAAGTTCTGCCCGTTGTTCGACGTGTTCGCGAGATCGTATCCGTAGATCTCGTCGCGTAATCCGATGTCGACGTTGAGCTGGTCGGTCGGATTCCAGAGATCCTCGAGCGCGAACGCCGTGAAGTTCGGCTGGACGTTATTGAGAAAGCCCGAGTTTCCGGTGTACGTGATTTGCCACGACGCGCCCGCGATCGCCGGGCCGGGCTGCGGATCGGTGAAGGTGCCGCTCGTCAGCGGCGTGTTGCACGGGGCGACCTGACCCGCGCGGTAGTGCTCGCCCTCGTAACTTCCCGATTCCCAGGCGAAGCATTCGCTGCCGTTGGTCAGGCTCGTCGCGTCGGTGAAGATCGTGTTGTTGAAGTTCGTGTTGTTGAAGCGGTTCGTGCTCGCCGTCGTGTAGTTGGCGTCGAAGGTTAGCAGATGCTGCGAGCTCAGCTGGTTCGCGTAGGTGAAGGCGAGCCCGCGGGTGTGCGACTCGAGCTCGTAATCGTAGCTCGTGACGCCGAAGCCGAAGAAGGGCGTGCCGTAGCTCAGCGGGCTGGTCTGCAGCCAATCCGAGTAGAACGTGTAGCCGTAGATTCTAAAATAGGCGTTCGAGCCGATGTTGTGTTGGTATTGCAGCTTGACGATCGAGGCGTTGTTCCAGAACGCGTCGCGCGCGTCGGGCGGCACGGCGGAGTACGTGCCGGGCGCGCACTGTCCGGAGATCGCGGGAATCCCCGGGAAGTTGTACGGATTGATGTTCGCGCAGCGGTTGCCGGGCGAGCCGGGATCGAAATACGGAATCGGCGAGACGCCCGACGGGCTTTGGCCGAAGTGCGTGTTGCCCGGCCACGTGATGAAGTCGCCCCACACTTCGGGAACCGGCTCGCCGTAAACGACGTCGCTGAGCTGCGTGATGACGTGCGGCCCGAGATCGTTGAGCGAGCTGTAGAACTGCGTGTGCATCGCCGTCACGTTGTAGAGAACCTGAACGTCGTCGCGCCCCGCGTCCTTGCGATGCGGGATCCCGAAGTGCAAGTTGATCACGTTCTCCCAGTCCGAGATGTTCGAATAACTCGCATACGCGGGCGAGATCGTCTGATAGCAGCCCGGGTCGTTCGAGAGCCCGTGCGGCCCCCTCTTGTTGACCGGGAGCGGTTCGTAGCCGGGCTGGCCCGGGCTCAACTGAAACGGATCGTAGACCGGCGACGAGTTCGGCCCGTCGTAGAATCCCGTGCCGGACGGCGCGGTGTTGACGCACGTCGGATAGACGCCGCCGAAGTAGAGGTAGGTCGTGTTGTACGCGATCGCCGGATATCCCCAGACGTCGCCGAGGTTCGAGCCGTTGAACTGATCGAGGTAGCGATAGCCTTGGTTGTAGCCGCCGATCCCGACGTAGTAGGAGAAGAGGCGGTCGGGCGTCGCGCCGCCGACCTCGAACTGTACGTTATGGTAGTACGTCGGCGAGCCGATGCCGGCGTCGACGTTGGCGTAGCCGGGGTAGGTTCCGGTCTTCGTCACCTGATTGATGAAGCCGGCGAGTCCGCTTGCCGCCTCTCCCGCGGTTCCGCCGCCGGCGTAGACCTGCAGCTCTTGCTGGCCGAGCGTTCCGGCCGTTCCACCGGGGTAATTGTCGAACGAACGGTTGACCGGAACGCCGTCGAACTCGTAGCCGATCTGGTCGTAGCTGCCGCCGCGGATGTAGACGACTTGCGCCCAGCCCTGCTGATTCGGCGGCACGAACGCGCCGGGAACGGCGGAGATCGCCGAGTACGCGTTGTTGAGGTTGCCGCCGCCGCCCAATCCGGCCGCGGCCTGCGTGACCGCCGAGTTGACCGAGTAGACGTCGCTCGTCGTGCCCGACTTCACGAGGTCGAGCGAGGAGCGCGCCGTTACGTGCGCGATCGTGCGCAACGACGGCGCCAGCGCGATGCGCAGCGTCTGCAGCTGGTCGGCGAAGACCGAGACGCCGGTCGTCGTCGAGGTCTCAAAGCCGTCCTTCGAAACGGTGATCGTGTACGTGTCGGGCGCGAGCGTCAGCAGGGCGAAGCGCCCCGAGGCGTCGGTCGTGACGACCGCAGTCTGCGACGGGCTCGTCGCGGAGATCCGCGCTCCGGCGACGGGCGCCTTCGTCGTGCTCGTGACCGAGCCGGTAATCGAGCCGGTCGTTCCGCCGCGCGCGCCCGTTCCGAGCGACGCAAAACCTCCCGCGATCGATAGGAGCAAGAGCGACCGTATGACAGAGCGCGGCATCCACGGTCGTTATCGCTGCCGAAGGTCTTGTCCTCGTCCCAAAGAATTCTCGCCTCATGACGATGATGGCCGGTCCTCGCGCCGTTCGAGCCCCGCGCGGCCGAGAACTTTCGTGCCTTGGTTGGCCGCAAGAAGCGGCGCTGCGCATGTTGATGAACAACCTCGATCCCGACGTCGCCGAGCGTCCCGAAGATCTCGTCGTCTACGGGGGAAACGGCCGGGCCGCGCGTTCGTGGGAGGCCTTCGATGCGATCGTGCGCACGTTGCGGCGGCTCGGAGGCGACGAGACGCTCATCGTGCAGAGCGGCAAGCCCGTCGCGGTCTGGAAGACGCACGCGCGGGCGCCGCGCGTCTTGATCGCCAACGCCAACCTCGTGCCGAAGTGGGCCGATTGGGAAGTCTTCCGCGAGTTGGAACGGCAGGGGCTGACGATGTACGGCCAGATGACGGCCGGCTCGTGGATCTACATCGGCACGCAGGGCATCGTCCAGGGAACCTACGAGACCTTTGCCGAGCTGGCGCGCCGGCACTTCGGCGGATCGCTCGAGCGCCGCGTGACGCTCACGGCGGGGGTCGGCGGCATGGGCGGCGCGCAGCCGCTCGCGGTGACGATGAACGGCGGCGTCTGTTTGATCGTGGACGTGGACCGCACGCGCCTGGACCGCCGCCGCGAGCTGCGGTATCTCGATCGCGTCGCCGACTCGCGCGAGGCGGCGCTGCGTGAGGTCGAGCGTGCCCGCGACGCCGGCGAGGCGCTCTCCATCGGTTATGAAGGCAACGCCGCGGTCGAGTTTCCGGAGCTTTACGAGCTCGGCTTCCGCCCCGACGCCGTGACCGACCAAACCTCGGCGCACGATCTGTTGGGCGGCTACGTTCCCGCGGGAGTCTCGTTGGTGCAAGCCGCCGATTTGCGGACGCGCGATCCGCGCGAGTACGAGCGCCGCGCGCTCGAGAGTTGCGGAGCGCACGTCGCAGCGATGGTTCGCTACCTCGACGCGGGCGCGGTCGTCTTCGATTACGGCAACAACATTCGTTTGCAGGCGGAGCGCGCCGGCTTCGCGCGAGCCTTTGCATTTCCCGGATTCGTGCCGGCGTTCATTCGCCCGCTCTTCTGCCGCGGCTCGGGTCCGTTTCGCTTTGCGGCGCTCTCGGGCGATCCGGACGATATCGCGCGCTGCGACGAGAAGCTGCTCGAGCTCTTCCCCGAGGACGCCTCGCTGGCGCGCTGGATCCGGCTCGCTCGCGAACGGATCGAGTTTCAGGGGCTCCCCGCGCGCATCTGCTGGCTCGGCTACGGCGATCGCGCGAAGGCTGGGCTCGCGTTCAACGAGCTCGTGCGTTCGGGCGCCGTGAGCGCGCCGATCGTCATCGGGCGCGACCATCTCGATACCGGCAGCGTCGCTTCGCCGTATCGCGAGACCGAAGCGATGCGCGACGGGAGCGACGCGATCGCCGACTGGCCGATACTCAACGCGCTGCTCAACACGGCGGCCGGCGCGGACTGGGTGAGCTTCCACCACGGCGGCGGCGTCGGCATCGGGTACAGCCTCCACGCGGGCATGGTCGTCGTCGCCGACGGCAGCGACGGGGCGCGCGAGCGTCTCGCCTGCGTGCTGACGACCGACTCCGGCATGGGCGTCGTGCGCCACGCCGACGCAGGGTACGAAATCGCGATCGAGACCGCCGACGCGAAAGGGATTGATTGGCGCCTCTGATCGTCCGCGCGAAGACGATCGTAACGTGCGATACGGATGCCCCGCAATGCGGCATAGACTTTAACGCGCTCGGCCGCATTGACGACGCGCGACTCGTCATCGAGGACGGCACGTTTGCCGCGGTCGGCGCCGCTTCGGGTGTCGCCCCGAGCGGAGTCGAAGCGCGAAACGCAGAGGAAGTCGACCTGCACGATTGCGTGATCGTGCCGGGCTTTGTGGACGCGCACGCGCACCCGCTCTATGCCGGCGATCGCGAGCCCGACTTCGCAGCGCGTTCGAAGGGCGAGCCGCCGCCGCTGGGGATGCTGCATACGATCGAGCGAACGCGAGAGGCGCTGCTTGATCCGGCGGCGTTCTACGACGAGACGATTCGGCCGCGCCTGCGGACGATGCTCGCGCACGGCACGACGACGCTCGAGACAAAAACGGGTTACGCGCTCCACAAGCCCGGTGAGGCGGCGCTGCTCGACATCGTCGCCGCACACAGCGACGACCCGGACGTTCCGCGCCTGATCGCGACGTTTCTCGGGGCGCACGCGCTGCCGCCCGAGTTCACGAACGAGGCGGCGTTCGTGGATTATCTCATCGATCAGGTGATTCCGGCGGCAGCCGCTCATCGGGCGGTCTACGCCGATGCCTTCTGCGAACCGGGTTTCTTCTCGCCCGAGCAGACCCGCAGATATCTCGACGCGGCGCGCTTGCACGGGATGCGCCTGCGGGTCCACTGCGACGAGATGGCCTACGGCGGCGCGGCGACGATGGCGGCGCAGCTCGACGTAGACGCCGTGGATCACTGCAACTTCATCGGCGACGCCGACGTCGCGGAGATCGCACGGCGCGGCGTCGTCACCGTCGCCTGCCCCGCGACGATTGCCTACCTCGATCTCCCGCGGCGCGCGCCGGTGCGCGCCCTGCTCGAAGCGGGCGGTTCGGTCGCGCTGGCCAGCGATTACAATCCCGGCACGTCGCCGTGCTTCAACCTGCAGACGGTTGCGTTCTTCGGCCGGCAGCTCTTCGGAGTGAGCGCCGCCGAGGCGCTCTACGGCGTGACGCGCGCCGCGGCGCACTCGCTTCGAACCGACGCCGGAAGAATTCGCCCGGGCGCCCGCGCGGACTTCGTCGCGCTGCGGATCGAATCGCCCGACGAGTTCGGATGGCAGTTCGGCGGCAACCTCGCCGCCGCCGTCTTCAAAAACGGCACGCCTGTCGACAGTGTCATGCTGAGCTTGTCGAAGCACGAAGCATGAACGAACTCGTACGCTGCGCGCGCGCGATCGTTTCGGGCGAGTTGCGCGAGGATTACGCCTTCGTCGTGCGCGACGGCGCGATCGCCGTGGCGGGCGACTTCCTCACGGTGCGCGACGGCGCGCGCGACCTCGGGGCGCGCACCTTTCCGAGCGACCGGCTCGTGGTGCCTGGATTTATTAACGGACATAGCCACGCGTATCAGATCCTGCTGCGCGGCTGGGCCGACGACTGGCCATTCGCGAAGTGGCGCAGCGAGGCGCTCTATCGCATCGTTCCACGGCTGACGCCCGAGGACGTGTACTGGACCTTCGTTGCGGCCTTCTCCGAGATGCTGGCCGCCGGCATCACGACGGTTGCGGAGTTCTTCTATCTCAACGGCGCGGGCAACGAGCACGCCGAAGCGGCGATCCGCGCGGCGCGCGACACCGGCATCTCGATCGTTCTCGCGCGAACCTGGATGGACGCGGCGTATGCGCCGCCGGAGTTTCGCGAGGACGCGGAGACGGCGGCGCGCCGCACCGCCGAGCTGATGGAGCGCTACCCCGATGCAAACGTCTGCGTCGCGCCCCACTCGCTGCACGCGGCGTCGCGCGAGATGATCCGCGCTGCGGCGGAGTTCTCGCGCTCGCGCGACTGCATGCTCCACGTCCACGTCGCCGAGGCGCCGTACGAAGGCGAGGAGACCGTTCGTCGGTTCGGCACGACGCCGGTGCGGCTGCTCGACGAGCTCGGAGCGCTCAACGAGCGCACGGTCGCGATCCATGCGATTTATCTGACTGAGGAGGAACGAGAGTTGCTCGCACGCAGGGGCGCGCGCGTCGTGCACAACCCGATGACCAATCAATACCTCGGCGACGGGATCTGCGACGTGCAGCGGCTCTCGGCCCTCGGCGTACCGATCGGGCTCGGAACCGATGCCGACGTGCGCCCCTCGCTGATCGACGAGATGCGCGCGGCCGCGCTGCTGCAGAAGACGCTCCACCTCGACGGCGCGGCGCTGAGCGCGGGGCAAGCCTTCGCGCTTGGCACATCGCAGGGAGCGCGCGTGCTGCGCGTGCGCGGCGGCGACCTCGTCGAAGGCGCGCCGGCCGACTACGTCGTGCTCGATGCGTCGAAGGTCGATCCGTGGTCGCCGCCGCTCAACGCGCTCGTCTATCGCGGCGAGGACGCATGGGTACAGGCGACGTTCGCCGGCGGCCGGCGAGTCTACGTGGGCGAGCCCTCACCGCTCGCGCGCACGGCGACGGAGAAGACCGCCGCAATCGCGTCGCGAACCCGCGCCGCATGAAGAGAAGCATCCTCGCGCTCGCCGCACTCCTCGCCGTTGCGCTCGTCGTACCGGCCGGCTGCGGCGGAAGTAAATCGAACAACGCCGGCTCGTCGAGTGCAGGCTCGGCAAACGCCGCGGCATCGTCGCAGCCTGAGTCGGCGGCGACCGCCGCCGGCATCCCGAACTGCGGAGCCGTCAAAGCCGTCTGGGTCAACCTCAGCACCAAGGTCTACCACGAGCCGGGCGATCAGTATTACGGAAAGACGAAGCACGGCGAGTACCTCTGCCCGTCGCAGGCGACGGCGCAGGGCTTCCATCGCGCCGGCGGCGGCGAGCAGACCGGCCAGACTCGGAAGAAGGGCTCGAACTCCTCGCCGTAGCCCAAGCAGGCGAGTGCGTGCAAGCACTTGCATTCAGCGTTTGCGCGTGCTAGACTCCGTGCAAGTACCCACTTGCACGAACGGAAGGCATGACGCAAAGACGCACTCGCCGGTCCGCGCTCTCCCTCCTGAGCCTCGCAGCGCTCGGGGCGACGCTCGGCGTCGGCGCGGGCGAAGGCGCTCCGGCGCCGCTCAATCCCCGCGCGATCATCGAACGGATGAGCGACCGCAATCCGACGCTGCGATCGTATAAAGCGCGCGTCCACGTCGACGTGCGGATGCTCAACTTTCCATATCTCGCGCCGAAGCTCGACGGCACGTCCTACTATAAGCGCCCCGATCTCTTTCTCGTCGTCTTCGACCGCGTTCCGTTCTACGCGCGGGGCTTTCAGCGCATCTTCAACGACATCGGCAGCCCGCGCGCATGGGTCAAGGACGAGAACGTCTCCGTCAACGGGATCGCATACCTCGACGGCCGCGAGACGATCGTCCTTCGCTTGACGAAGAAGATCCACAGCGACATCCTCGATCACACGCTCGCGTACGTCGACCCCTCCGACTACTCGCTGGTGCGGATGGAGTGGTACTATACCAGCGGCGGAGTGATCGCGATGACGCAGACGTATCGAACGCAGGGGATGTACTCGTTCGTCGTACAGCAGCACGCGACGATCGACATTCCGCATGTTCGCGCGGTCGCCGATTCCTCGTACGGCACGTACGAGACGAACGTGCCCGTTGACGGCGCGGGGAGCGCGGCGCAGTGATCGAGACTCGCAAGACAATCGAAGGCCGCTCCGCCTCGCCGGAAGAGACGCGGGAGCGAATCCTCGTCGCGGCGCGCGAGGTCATCGGCCGCAAGGGCAAGCGCGGCGCAACGACGCGCGAGATCGCCGACGTCGCCGGCGTCAACGAGGCGACGCTCTTCCGCCACTTCGGGACGAAAGAGGCGCTCCTCGTCGCCTGTGCCCGCCACTTCTGCGGATACGTCGAACTGGCCGGCGTCGCCGCCCAGCTCACCGGCGATCTTTCGGAGGATCTCCTCGCGCTGGCGCGTTTAATGTTCGCGCGCTTCGAGGCGCTCGGCGACATGATCCGCTGGTCGCTCGTCGAGCAGGAGTACGATCACAACGTCTTCGCCGAGACGACGTGGCGGCCGCAGTTGGCGATCCTCGGAGTGCTCACGGAGTTCATGCAGCGGCGGATCGAAGGCGGCGAGTTGCGCGGCGAGCCGCAGAACCTCGCGATGGTCTTCTTGGGCCTCGTCTTCATGCACGCGCTCGGCAGCAAGAAGTTTCCCGACTCGCAGCTCCATCGGGGCGAGCCCGACGAGGCGCTGCGATGCTACATCGACGTTTTTCTCAATGGAGTACGGCAACGGTAATGGATACGAGCGAAGTAAGTCCCGGTAGGGCGATAGACGTGGAAGAGGTGCGCTCCGGACCGCGGAGGCGCGTCTTCGTCATCGGCGGCATCGCGATCGTCGTCGTGTTGCTGCTCGCTTGGGGCATCCCGTGGCTGACGTATGCGCTCTCGCATGAGGGCACCGACGACGCGCACGTCGCCGCGGACGAGGTCGCGGTGACCAGCAAGATCCCCGAGCGCATCGAACGCATCTTGGTCGACACGAATCAGCCGGTGCGGCGCGGCCAGCTGCTCATCGTCCTCGAAAACAAAGACGAAGAGGCGAAGCTGCGGCAGGCGCAGGCGCAATACGATTTGGCGCTCGCCAATCAACGCACGAACACGCAGCAGGGGCAGGGCGGCGTCTCGCAGGCAGGCGGTCAGATCGTCAGCGCCCAGGCGCAGGTTCCGGTGGCGCAGGCCGCGGTCGCACAGGCTGCCGCCCAGCTCCACGCCGCACAGGCGCAAGTGCCGGCGGCCCAACAGGCGTATAACAAGGCGCAGGCCGATTACGCCCGCGTCAACTCGCTCGTCGCCACCGGCGACGTCGCGTCGCAACAACTCGATGCGGTGCGCGCGCAGAGCGCGGGAGCGGCCGCGCAACTGCGCGCCGCGCAGGACCAAGTCAGCGTCGCGCAGGCAAACCTTTCGGCGGCGCAGGATCGCGTCTCCGCGGCCGATGCGGGCGTCACCGCCGCGGCCGGCGCGGTAACGACCGCGCAAGGCAAACTCTCGCAAGCCTCGGATCCGAGCCAGGTGGAGGCGGCCGCCGCGCAGCTCTACCTCGCCAAGCAGAATCTGAACTATACGCGGATCTACGCTTCTACCGACGGGTACGTCGGGCAGAAGAGCGCCGAGGTGGGCCAGACGATCGGCGCGGGGATCACCTTGATGACGATCGTTCCGCACAAGATCTACATCACCGCGAACTACAAGGAGACGCAGGTTGGACGGATGCGCGTCGGCCAGCCCGTCGACATCCGCGTCGACGCCTATCACGGCGTCCTCTTTCACGGTCATCTCTCGTCGATCAACCCGGCATCGGAGAACACCTACGCGCTCGTGCCCGCGCAGAACGCGAGCGGAAACTTCGTCAAGGTGACGCAACGGATCCCAGTCAGGATCGACGTGGACGACGAGCGCGCCGACATGCCGCTGCGCCCGGGCATGAGCGTCGAGACCTACGTTAAAGTAAAGTAACGCGTCGTGCGCAGCACCTACGAGAGCCCGGTCGTCGAGCACGGCCTGCGCAGGGCCATCGTCAGCATTGCGGTGATCACCGCGACGCTGCTCGAGATCATCGACGTCACGATCGTCAACGTCTCGCTGCCGAACATTCAAGGCAACTTCGGCGTCGGCGTCGATCTCGGCGCGTGGGTCGTGACCGCGTACCTCATCGCCAACGTCGTCGTGATTCCGCTCAACCCGTGGTTCGCCGCGCGTTTCGGTCGGCGCCAATACTTCTTTACCTCGATCGTCATCTTCACGATCGCGTCGCTGATGTGCGGCCTCTCGAACAGCTTCGGCCAACTCGTCTTCTGGCGCTTGATTCAGGGGCTGGGCGGGGGCGGATTGATCGCGACCTCGCAGGCGATTCTGCGCGATACGTACGGCATCAAGGAACAAGGGAAGGCCCAGGGCATCTTCGCGATGGGCGTCATCGTCGGGCCGGCGCTCGGACCGGTGATCGGCGGCTGGATCACCGACAATTGGAACTGGCACTGGATTTTTTTCATCAACATTCCGATCGGGATCATCGCCGCAACCTTGATCTGGAACTTCTTGCGCAACCCGGTGGAGGGACGCTACAGCAAGCTCGACTGGATCGGCCTCGTCCTGCTCTGCGTCGGGCTCGGCTCGATGCAGTTCGTCCTCGAGAACGGGCAGCAGTACGACTGGTTCGACGACGACCGAATTCGCTTATTCACGCTCCTATCGGTCGCCGGCCTGGCCGCGTTCGTCTGGTGGACGTTGCGCTCGGCGATTCCCGTCGTGGACCTTCGCGTGCTCAAACTGCGCCAGGTCGCGGCGGGCAGCATCCTCGGCGCGGTGCTCGGCGTCAGCCTCTACGGCTCGATCATCATCTTGCCGCAGTATCTGATCAACTCGCTCGGGTTCACGGCGACGCTCTCGGGAGCGACGGTCATGATTCGCGCCGGCGCCGTGCTGCTCTTCACGCCGGTGACGGCGATCATGACGCAGCGCGGTCTCATCGACCCGCGCCTCTCCGCGGCGATCGGCTTTTGCCTGCTGGCCCTCTCGAACTGGATGCTCGCGAACATCACGACGCCGCAGTCGGATTTTCACGCGTTGGTGCTGCCGCTCATCGTCAGCGGCATGGGTCTATCGCAGATCTTCGTGCCGCTCTCCGTCGCCGTGATCGGCAGCGTCCCCGACAAGGACGTGCCGGCGACCGCAGCGTTCTTCAACCTCTCGCGGCAGATCGGCGGAAGCGTCGCGGCTGCGATCTTGATCACGCTGCTCGTGCGCGGCTTTACGATTCATCAAACCGAGCTTGCCGCGACGCAGTCGCTCGACCGGCTGCCGACGGCGCAGTACGTCATGTCGACCGGCGGCATCAATAATCGCGCCTCGATGGATCAACTGCGAATCCTCGTCTCGGCGCAGTCGGCGGTGCAATCGTATGCCGACACCTCGCGCTGGGTAGCGGTGATCACGATCGCGCTCGCGCCTTTGGTTCTCTTATTGCGACGGCCGCGCATCGGCGTGGTCATGGGAGAGTAGACATGCTCAAGACTCGTGGGTTCTCGGCGATCCTCGCCGCGGCGGCGCTGGCCGCCGCGGTGCTGCCGGTGCAGCGCATCTCGGCGGCGCCTAACGAAGGGCAGCCGGCCGGCGCGACGATTCCGACGGCGCTCCCCACGCTCGTGCTTCCCGCGCTGCCGAGCGTCGCGCCGGGCTATCGCGCGCCGCAAGTCGAGCCGAGCGCGGCGCGGATCGTCGGCGTCACGCAGCAGCCCTTCGTCGGCATCTCGCTCCAAGATGCGATTACGATGGCGCTGCTCAAGAATCCGAACCTCGCGATCTCGGCGTCGAACTTCAAGGTCGCGCGCTACCAGATCGTCGAGGCGAAGGGCCAGTTCGACGTGCAGCTGCACCTCGAGCCGACGTCGAGCTTTTCCGTCAACCCACCGGTGAACTTCCTCGAAGCCGGACCCGGTCTGGGAGGCATCTACACGCCCGGACCAGTCCCTACGACCGGCCCCGGCAACATCGTGCAGAATCAGTCGACGTTCCAGTACGGAGCCGGCGGCCAGACCGTGAGCGGCACGACCTATCAGGCCGGCATCCAGCAGAGCCGCACCTACAACAACACGGTCTTCGACGCGTATAATCCCTACTATCTCGCAACGTTGAACCTGGCCGTGACGCAGCCGCTGCTCAAGAACCTCGGCATGAACGCGGCGAAGCGCCGCCTCAAGCTCGCCGTGGTCAACGCCGACGCGGACTCCGCGCAGGCGCTCATCGATACCTCGAACACGATATCCGAGGTCGACGACACCTACTGGAACCTCGTCGCCGCCTGGCGCAACGTCGCGATTCAAGAGGACGCGCTCAAAGAGGCGGTCGAGCAGCAGCAGAGCAACGTACGCCTCGCCAAGCGCGGCGCTGCGGCGCCGATCGACGCGATCGAATCGGAGACGCAGGTCGCGAACTTCCAAGACGCCGTCTACTCGGCATTTCAGAACGTCTCGCTCTTGCAGAATCAGCTCAAGAGCCTCGTCGTCTCGGATGCCGGCGATCCGATCTGGCGCGCGAACCTCGTGCCGACCTCGTCGGTGCAAGCGTTGCCGACCGCGTCGGATCTCGCGACGATCGTCGCAGAGGGCGAGCGCAATCGTCCCGAGGTTCGTCAGGCCGAGGACAAGCGGCTCGAGGCCGACCTCGACCGCGCCTACGCCAAGAGCGAATCGCTGCCGCAGGCCGACGTGCAGGTGCAGTATCTCAGCAACGGCTTCGCCGGAATTCTCGCGCCGACGCCGGCCTTCTTGAGCAACGTCTGCACGTCGCAAGGCCTTCCGGCCTGTCCGACGCCGCCGCCGGAGACGCAAGGAAAGATGGCCTTCGCATATCACAACATGTGGGCGGCCTACTTCCCGACCTTCAACATTGCGTTCATCGTCGGCTATCCCATACAGGGCAATCTCGCGCGCGGCATGCGCGGCGTCGCCTCGGAAGAGGCCCGCCAGGCGAAGATTCTCATGCAGGGCGTCGCCGAGCGGATCGGCGCCGAGGCGCGCAACGCGCTGCAGAGTTATCAGTCGAGTCTCTCGCGCCTCGCCGCGGCGAAGAAGTCGCGCGAGTCGGCCGACGCCGTCTATGCGAGCGAGGTGCGCAAGTTTCACGCCGGCGCCTCGACGACGTTTCTCGTGTTGCAGCGTCAGGTGCAGCTCGAGCAGGCGCGCGGCCTCGAGCTGCAGGCGCAGACCGACCTCAATAAATCGGTCGTCGAGCTGCAGCGCGTCGACGGCTCGATTCTGAGCACCAACGGGGTCAATCTGCAAACCATCGGCACCGAGGCGCTCGCGCGCTGACGCAGGACGTGAGAGTGCGCACGCTTCCGGCGATCCTCGCGATCGCCGCCGTCCTGCTCGCCGCGCTGCCGGTGCAGCGCGGTTCGGCGCAGACGCCGCAGCCGGCGCCGAGCATGGCCGAGATCGTCGGCGTGACGCAGAAGCCGTTCGTCGGCATCGCGCTGCAGGACGCGGTCGCGATGGCGCTGCTGAAGAATCCAAGCCTCGGCGTCTCGGCTTCGAACGTGCGGATCGCGCGATACCGGATCGTCGAGGCGAAAGCGAACTTCGACGTGCAGCTCAAGCTCGAGCCGTCGTCGAGCTTCTCGGTGACGCCGCCCGAGAACGTCTTCTTCGCCGGTCCGGGAAGCCCCGGGCTCTATCAGTGCTACAACGAGTTCACCGGGCAGTACTATACCTGCTCGACGCAAGGCCCCGGCAACATCATCCAGCACCAATCGTCGTTTCAGTACGGCATCACGGGCCAGAGCGTCAACGGCACGAGCTATGCCGCGGGCATCGTGCAGACGCGCACGTACAACAACACGCTGATCAACACGTTCAACCCGACGTATCAGGCCTCGCTGAGCCTCTCCGTCACGCAGCCGCTGCTGCGCAACCTCGGCATGAACACCGTCAAGCGCCAGTTGAAGCTCTCGACGATCGACGCCGACAGCAACGAGGCGCAGGCGCTCGTCGATGCCTCGAACACGATCTCGCAGGTCGAGGACTCGTATTGGAACCTCGTCGCGGCCTGGCGCGCGGTCGCGATTCAAGAAGAGGCGCTCAAGGAAGCATCCGATCAAGAGCGCAGCGTCGCTCGCCTCGCCAAACGCGGCGCGGCCCCGCCGGTCGGGGTCGTCGAGGTTCAGGCGCAGGTCGCGAAGTTTCAGGCCGGCGTCTTCTCGGCGATCCAGACCGTCTCGCAACTGCAGATCCAGCTCAAAAGCCTGATCGTCGCCGACCCGAAGGATCCGATCTGGAACGCGAACCTCGTGCCGTCGTCGCCGGTGCAGGAGCTGCCGGCCGCCGGCGATCTCGCGGCGATCGTCGCGCAGGCGCAGCGCAATCGGCCGGAGGTGCGTCAAGCGTACGACGTGCGCCGGCAAGCCGACGTCGATCGCGCCTACGCGAAGAACCAAGCGCTTCCGCAAGGGGACCTCCAGATTCTCTACATGAGCAACGGCTTCGCCGGGCTGCTCGCGCCGATTCCGCACTTCGAGCAGTTGAGCTGCAACCTGCCGAATCTCGGATGCCCGACGCCGCCGCCGGAGACGCAAGGCACGATGGCCTACGCCTATCACAATCTCTGGGCGGCGCGCTACCCGACGTTCAACGTCTCGTTCGTCTTCAACATACCGATCGAGAACAACGTTGCTCGCGGCCTGGCGCACACCGCCGACGAAGAAGAAGATCAAGCCGCGATCCAGATGCAGAACGTGAACCAGCGCATCGGATCCGAGGCGAACGACGCGCTGCAAGCCTACCAGTCGGCGCTCTCGCGGCTCTACGCGGGGAGCAAGGCGCGCGAGGCTGCCGAGGCCGTCTACGCAAGCGAAGTGCGCCGTTTTCACAACGGCACGTCGACGACGTTCCTCGTGCTGCAGCGTCAGGTCGAGCTCGAAGAGGCGCGCGGGCGCGAGCTCCAGGCGCAGACCGATCTCAACAAGGCCGTCGTCGAGCTCCAGCGCGTCGAGGGAACGATTCTCTCGGCGAACGGCGTCGACATCGAAAAGCTCGGGACGAAAACCCTAGCCCACTAGATCGCCGTAGGCTATCGTGCCTTCAGCGTCCCCGCGGCGAGCTCGTCCACCATCCAGAGCAGGCGCCCGGAGACCGGCGCGACGATCTGCGCCGGGTATTTCACCGGATCGCGCGGACCCTCGAGCACGGTCGCGAGTATCTGCGCTTTCTCGGCGCCTTCGACCGCGAAGACGACCGCGCGCGCGCGGTTGATCACCGCCGGCGTGATCGTGACGCGCCACATCATCTGCGATTGCGCGTAGACCGCGCGGACGAGCGCTGCGTCGTCGGTATCCGGCGGCGTTCCGGGAAAGAGCGACGCGGTATGCCCGTCGGATCCGAGCCCGAGCATGATGAGATCGAACTCCGGCCGGTCGCCGAGATCGGTGCGCAAGACCGAGGCGTACTCGTTTGCGGCCAGGCCCGGATCGATCTCGCCGGCGATGCGGTGCACGTTCGCAGCCGGGATCGGCACGGAATCGAGGAACGCCTTGCGCGCCATGCGGTAGTTCGATTGCTCGTCGTCCGGCGGCACGCACCGCTCGTCGCCGAAGTAGACGAAGACGTCGCTCCACGAGAGTTCGTCTCGCAGCGGGATCTGCGCGAGCAGCTCGTAGGCCGCGCGCGGCGTGTTCCCGCCGGAGAGCGCGACCCGGAACGCGCCGCGATCGGCGGCGGCAAGCGTCCCGGTCGTTACGAAGAACTCGGCGAGCGCTCGCGCGAGCGCCGGCGGATCCCGATAGACCTTTAACACTCCGCGAGGATCGCGCCGGCCGCGGCGAGCGCGCCCGCAAAGATGCGATCGTTGCGCCCCCAGAAGATTGCACGCTCGACGAGCGCCGCGATCCCGGGGTTCTCGATCGGACGATAGCGCGCGGGGCGCACGCTCGAACCCGAGACGCTCAGGAGAATCGTCTGCGCCTGGGCGTCGGCTTGCGCGACGAACGTCGAGTGCGACGAGCTCAGCGCGATGCGGACGATGCGCCGCGGCTCGCCCTCCCGTCGAATCGCAAAGGCGACGCGTTTGCCTGACTCGTCGAGCATCGTACCCGGGGCGTGCGGCGTCCAGCGCAGCCGGCTCGCGAGCCATCCGAGTAGATAGAGCGCCTCGGGCTCGGAACCACACGCAATCTCGACGCACTGCAAGTCGCGCAACGCGGGCGCATCCTTGCCGTCGAAGAAGATTGCGACCGACTCTTGCCACGGGGCGAGGCGCAGGTACGCGATATCCGCGAGCGCCATTTGGGGGTGAAGCGAGACGCATTCGACGACCTCGCGCAGCGCGCTGCGGCCGCCGTCGATGAGCGAGCTGTTGCAGACGACGGTCTCCGCGCTCGCGGAGAGGGCCGCAAAGCGCTGGTCTCGCGCGATGCCGGGCGCGATCCAGCAGAGCACGATCGGCGCTCCGGGGAGACGCAGCGCATCGACGCTCGCGCGCAGGCTCTCCGCGGCGCCGTCTTTAACGCCGAGCTCGTTCCAATCGGCGGGATCGACTCGCTCGCGGCTCGGTTCTTGCGTCGCGTCGAGGACGATGACGCGCGCCGGATGCTTCGAGACGAGCGTTCGGATTCTGTCGCGCGCGAGCGCGCCGATCGCGGCTTCGTCGAAGAAGACGACGACGGTCATCGTCGCGACGGTCGCTCCGGCTGCGGCCTCGCGCGTCGCGTTCACAGCCTGCGCCACTCGGGGAAGAGGGCGTCCGCGCTCTTCGGTCCTTGACTCCCGGCGGAGTAGTTCGGAAACGAGAAGTCTTTCGTATTCTGCCAGACCTCGAGAATCGGCGTCACGATCTCCCACGCGCGCTCGACGGCATCCCAACGCGTGAAGAGCGTCTGATCGCCGAGCATCGCGTCGCCGATCAGCCGTTCGTACGCCGGGGGCGACTGCACGCCGAAGCCGCTGCCGTAATTGAAGTCCATGAAGACGCTGCGAACGTGTTCCTTCGGCCCGGGGACCTTCGCCTCGAAACGCAGCGAGATTCCCTCGTCCGGCTCGATCTTGATCACGAGGACGTTGTTCTCGATGCGATCGGTCGACTCGCCGTAGAAACGGTGCGGAATCGGCTTGAAGGTCACGGCGATCTCCGAGAGTTTGCGGGGAAGCCGCTTTCCGGAGCGCAGGTAGAACGGGACGCCCGCCCAGCGCCAGTTCTCGACGTAGAGTTTTGCCGCGGCGTACGTTTCGGTGTTCGAGTCGGGAGCGACGTCCTGCTCTTGGCGGTAACCCTTGACCGATCGCCCGTCGATCGCGCCGGGGCCGTACTGCCCGCGGGCCGACATGTTCCAGACGTCGGCGTGATCCGGCGGATCCACCGCGGAGAGCACCTTGTACTTCTCGTTGCGGATATCGTCGGCGTCGGA
This sequence comes from Candidatus Binatia bacterium, assembly GCA_035541935.1. Classification (GTDB taxonomy): domain Bacteria; phylum Vulcanimicrobiota; class Vulcanimicrobiia; order Vulcanimicrobiales; family Vulcanimicrobiaceae; genus Cybelea. The sequence continues at coordinate 23,614 of DATKMJ010000063.1, forward strand.
ACTGATCGGCGGCTCCATCGCGACGAGCGCGAGCAGATTAATGACGTGATTCTGAATCATGTCGCGCAGCGCGCCGGCGTTGTCGTAGTAGCCGCCGCGCTCCTCGACGCCGAGCGACTCCGCCGACGTGATCTGCACGCTCTGCACGTAGTTGCGATTCCAGATCGGTTCGAAGATCGTGTTGGCAAAACGCAGCGCGAGGATGTCCTGGACGGGCTCTTTGCCGAGGTAGTGGTCGATTCGGTAGATCTCGTTCTCCGGAAAGACCGCTTCGATCGCCGCCTGCAGCGCGCGCGCCGAAGCGAGATCGGTGCCGAACGGCTTCTCGACGACGATCCGCGTCCAGCCGTCGGCGGATTTGTCGAGCCCCGCCGCCTCGAGGCCTTTGATGATCGCGGGGAAGACCGGCGGCGGCGTCGAGAGATAGAAGAGGTGGTTCCCGGCGGTTGCAAAATCGCGGTCGTTCTGCGCGAGCCGATCTTTCAAAGCGACGAAGTGGCGAGCGTCGCTGAAGTCGGCCGTAAGATAACTGATCCGACGCGCGAAATCGTCCCAGAGCGCTCCCTGCGGCTTGGAGTCGGCGGGCATGAAAAGATCGAGCTGCTGCCGGCAGTACTCGCGAAAACCGTCGTCGTCGTACGGCGTTCTCGCGAAGCCGACGAGCGCGAAATCGGCCGGCAGCGTGCCGCGCAGGCGCATCGCGTAGACTGCCGGTAACAGCATCCGTTTGAATAAATCGCCGCTCGCGCCGAAGAAGACGATGCTGCAGGGGTTGGTGATGCGGTCCGCAGGCAATCCCTCGCGCAGCGGATTGCCCGCGGCGCCGTCGCCGGTCGCCTGCGCCTTCGCGATCGTCTCGTCAGGCATCGCCGGCTATGCGCGTACCGTCAGGGCCCGGTCGACAATGGAGGGCAGCAGCGCGAGCCGCGGAGCGGCGTCGCGCTTGAAGTGGATTCGCACGCCGCGCCGGCCGCGCTTATCGAGCGAGATCCAGTCGCCGAGCGCCTGTGCGGCGAGCAGCGTGCGGAAGCCAACGTTCATTCCGGGAATCATCGGATCGTCGGGATCGTCGGCCGTGATCTGCAGGACGACGCACGTCTCCGGTCCGCCCTTGTGGAGCTGCCCCGTCGAGTGCAGGAACCGCGGGCCGAAGCCGACGGTCGTGGCGACGCGAAACGCATCGCGTATCTTGACGCGCAGATCAGTCAGGAGCGCCTCGTGCGTCGCGTTGCGCGCGATGTAGGCCGTTATCGCCATATAGTCGCCCGGGCGCAGCTGCGCGAAGAGCCCCGCGAGCGCTTCGTCGGGCTGTTTCGCCGAGAGACCGCGGCTTCCCGAGAGGTAGGTTATGTCGAAATCGGCGCCCGCGACGTTCGGTTGCGGCTCGTCGAATTTTCCGTTGCGCGCGTACTGCGCGAGCAGCGCGACGGTGTTATCCTTGGACTCCTGCACGTTGGGCTGGTCGAACGCGTTGATGCCGAGAATCACGCCGGCTGCGGCGACGGCGATCTCCCAGATGTAGAACTGCTCGCCGAGATCGTAGGCGTCGTTCATGTCGAGCCGGATGACGGGATGGCCTGCGCTCTCGAGCGCGTGCAGTTTCGCAGCAACGGTTGGGTCGGGATCGGGCAGGTTCGCGCCGACGTAGGCAAAGACGCGGTCTTGCGAGTAGTTGCCGGGCTCACCGAGCGGCTCGCCTTCGATCGGCACGATGCCCTTGCCGAGTTTGCCGGTCGATTCGGCGACGAGCTGCTCGGCCCACGCGCCGAACGCTTTGACCGAGGGATGCGTGACGATCGTCAGTTTGTCGCGCCCGTTGACGGCCAGGCCGCCGATCGCGGCGCCGAAACGCACGCCCGGCGCCGTGCGCGGGTCGACGGTGCGGTCGTTGGCGTGCATCGCGCCGAGCGCCCGGTCGAGCAAGAGGTTGATGTTGTATCCGGCGATCGCCGACGGCGCGACGCCGACGAACGAGAGGGCCGAATAGCGGCCTCCGATGTTTGGGTCGTTTTCAAAGTCGGCGCGAAAGGCTTCTTGCTGCGCCTCCTTGTCGAGCGTCGTTCCCGGATCGGTGATTGCTACGAAGTTACGTCCGGCGGTCGCCGCACCCGATTCTTTGGAGACCTTCTCGTGAAAGTATGCGTAGAAGGCGTTGGGCTCCGTGGTCGTACCGCTCTTGCTCGAGATGATGAAGAGGGTCGCCGGGATGTGGAGTTCTCCCTCGAGCTCCTTGATCTGTTGCGGGCACGTCGAGTCGAGCACGTGTAAGCGCGGGTAGCCCTTCATCGGGCCGAACGTGTCGGCGAGAATATCGGGCGCGAGCGAACTGCCGCCCATGCCGCAGACGACGGCGGAGTCGAAGTGCTCCTTCGCCTCGCGCGCGAAGGAGCGCAGGCCGGCGACCTCCTCGAGCATGTGCTGCTGGACGTCGAGCCATCCCAGCGACTTCTTGATGATCGCGATCGCGTCCGGATCGGTAGACCAGAGCGTTGCGTCGTGCGCCCAAAGGCGCTTGAGAAAATCGTCAGCGGCGAGGCGATCGAGCGCCGCGTCGAAGTGCGGTTTCGCCTCGCCGAGCGCGAGGTGAACGCGCTCCGCGCCGCCCGACGAGAGGAGTTTTTGCTTGTAGACGATCGCGCCGAGCAGCGCGGCGAAGGAGTCGCTGAAGAGCGTGACGCCCTCGGCCTGTAGATCGTGCGTGACGTCGAAGAGCGAGATCTTCGCCTCCTGCAGGCCGCGCAGCACGTCGACCGCACCGCGCAGATCGCTCTCGACGGTGTCGGGCACGACGTTGCCGTGATCGAGCAACGCGTCGAGCGTAGCGGGCGGCATCGTGTTGACGGTATCGGGTCCTACGACGGTCTCGACGTACATCAGGTCGGGATAGTGCGGATTCTTCGTGGACGTGGACGCCCAGAGCGGCCGCTGGACCGCGCCGCCCTTCGCTTTGAGTTCGGCAAACTCGTCGCCGTAGAAGAGCTCCTTGAACTTTTGATAGGTAATCTTGAGGCCGGCGATCCCGGTCTTGCCGAGCAGGTGCTCGAGCTTCTCGCCTTTCGCGATGCGATCTTGGAGCAGCTTGTCGACGGCCGTGTCGATGCGGCTGACAAAGACGGAGTTCACGGAGCGGAGCTTGTCGATCGGCTTCCCCTCGGCGACGCGGCGCCGCAACCCCTTGATATAGGCCATCGCGGCCTTCTCGTACATCTCGACCGAGAAGATCAGCGTGACGTTGATGTTGTAGCCTTGATAGATCGCCTCTTCGATCGCCGGCAGTCCGGCCTTCGTCCCAGGGATCTTGATCATGACGTTTGGCCGCTTGACGCGATCCCAGAGTTCCTTCACCATCGCGATCGTGCCGGCGCTGTCGTCGGCGAGCAGCGGCGAGACCTCGAGGCTGACGAAGCCGTCGTTGCCGCCGGACGACGCGAAGACCGGAGCGAACGCGTCGCACGCGCTCTGGATATCCGCAATCGCCAGATCCCAAAAGAGCGCGTCCGCGCTCTTCTCCGATCCGATCAGCGAACGCAGTTGCTCGTCGTAATCGGTTCCGGCCCCGATCGCCTTCTCGAAGATCGTCGGGTTGCTCGTCATGCCGCGCAAGCCGTTGTCAATAAGGCGTTTGAGCTCGCCCGATGCGAACATGCTGCGCCGGACGTTGTCGAGCCAGACGCTCTGTCCGGCGTCGAGCAACTGCTGGGCTTGGTTCTTCATGATCCTCTCCTAACGAGCGGCGAGTGCGAATCTCTGCAGGGCCAGCCCCGCGACGTTATCCGGGGTGAAGCCGTAGGCCTTGGCGATGGCGGCAAGCGGCGCCGACGTTCCGAAGTGGTCTATGCCGAACGCGAAGCCCCGATCGCCTACGTACTTCGACCAGCCCATGGTCGCGCCGGCCTCGATGGACATGCGCGCGCCGACCGACGGCGGCAAGACGTCGTCCCGATACGACTGCGGTTGCGCGTCGAAGAGCTCCCAGCACGGCATCGAGACGACGCGAGTCCGCACGCCCTTGCCGTCGAGGATCTGCTTGGCATCCACGGCGAGAGAGACTTCGGATCCGGTCGCGATGAGAATGAGATCGGGCGCCCCGTCCGCGGCCTCGGCGAGCACGTAGGCTCCGCGGCCGACCGCCGCGTCGCGCGCGCCGAGGAACGGCAGCTTCTGTCGCGTCAGGACGAGCACCCACGGCGCGTCCTTGCCCGCGACGGCGAGCTTCCAGGCTTCGAGCGTTTCGAGCGAATCGGCCGGGCGAACGACGTAGCAGTTCGGCGTCGCGCGCAGCGTCGCGAGCTGCTCGATCGGCTGATGCGTCGGGCCGTCCTCGCCAAGAAAGACCGAGTCGTGCGTGAAGACGTAGATCGAGTGGATCTTCGTCAGGCAGCCGAGGCGCAGCGACGGTTTCAGATAGTCGAGAAAATTGAAGAACGTCGCCGCGAACGGGAGCAGGCCGCCGTGCAGGGCGATGCCGTTCGTGCAGGCCGCCATCGCGTGCTCGCGCACGCCGTAATGAATGTTGCGTCCGGCGTAGTCGTTCGGCTCGAAGTCACCGCAGTTCTTCAGATAGGTCTTCGTCGATGGGTCGAGATCGGCGGATCCACCGACCAGTTCCGGCAACGCGAGGGCGATGGCGTTCATGACCGTTCCCCCCGCGTCGCGCGTCGCGACGCTGCCGTTCTCGGCGGTAAAGGCCGGCCAGGGCAGGTCGGCGGGAAGTTCCCGGCGCAGCGCGCGATCGAGCGTCGCCGCGAGAGCGGGGTTCGCTGCCTTCCACGCGTCGTACATCGTCTGCCACTGCGCTTCGAGTTGCGCTCCGCGCGCCCCGACCTCGCGGAAGAACGAGAGTACGTCGTCGGGCACGTAGAAGGCGGGCTCGAGCGGCCAGCCGAGTTGCTCTTTTGATTTCGTTACGTTCTCCGGTCCGAGCGGCTCGCCGTGCGCGGTGTAGTTGTCTTGGCGGGGCGAGCCGTAGCCGATGTGCGTGCGCACGGCGATGAACGACGGGCGATCGGTGACGTTCTTCGCCACCTGGATTGCCTGGTCGATCGTCGCGACGTCGTTCCCGCGTGCGGCGTCCACGAATTGCGTGTGCCATCCGCAGGCGTCGAATCGCGCGATCGGATCGTCGGATAGCGTCACGTCCGTCGGTCCCGCGAGCGAGACGAGGTTGTCGTCGTAGAGCACGACGAGCTTCCCGAGCTTCAGATGCCCGGCAAGGGAGATCGCTTCCTGGCTGATCCCTTCCATGAGATCGCCGTCACCGCAGATGCAGTACGTGAAGTGATCGACGATCGGCTCGTCGTCGCGATTGTAGACTGCGCCGAGATGCGCTTGCGCGATCGCCATCCCCACCGCGTTGCCGAGGCCCTGTCCGAGCGGTCCGGTCGTCGCCTCGACGCCCGGCGTGTGTCCGGCCTCGGGATGTCCGGGCGTCTTGCTCCCGAACTGGCGAAAGCTCTCGATATCCGCGAGCGTGACGTCGTAACCGGTGAGATAGAGCAACGCGTAGAGGAGCATCGAGCCGTGCCCGGCCGAGAGCACGAACCGGTCGCGGTCGAGCCAGTGCGGATCCTTGGGATTGAAGCGCAGATGGCGCGTCCAGAGCGCGAACGCCATCGCCGCCGCGCCCATCGGCATCCCCGGGTGGCCCGAGTTCGCCTTCTGGACGGCATCTACGGCGAGAAACCGGATTGCGTTGATGCGTTCTTCGTCGGCGGGGGAGTTGGCCATGACGTCTCCTTTATAGAGCGCGGCTCCCGCCGCGAGGATGGGGAGTTCGCGTTCGGCGGAACTTTTCTTACCCACCGCGTAAGATTCAAAGATGACCGGCGAAGCAATGCGCGAGGCGATAGAAGCGCTCGCTCGCGGCGAGGGCGACCCTCGCGGCCGCAGCGGACGGATCGTCGATCGCGTCATCGAGCGGATCGACGGCGGAGAGCTCCGCGCCGCGGAACCGCGCGACGGCGATTGGGTGACCAACGCGTGGGTGAAAGAGGCGATCATGCTCTACTTCGCGCGGCGCGATCGCAAGATGCCGCTCAAGAGCAACTATAAGAAGATCGGCGTGCGCTGCGTGAAGCCCGGCGTGGCGCGTTACGGCAGTTTTCTGGGGCGCGGCGTCGTCTTGATGCCCGGGTTCGTGAACATCGGCGCGTACGTAGACGAAGGGACGATGATCGACACCTGGGCAACGGTCGGCTCGTGCGCGCAGATCGGCAAGGGCGTCCATCTCTCGGGCGGCGTCGGGATCGGCGGCGTGCTCGAACCCGCGCAGGCCGCTCCCGTTATCGTCGAAGACGGCGCGTTCGTCGGCTCGCGCTGCATCGTCGTCGAAGGCGTGCGGGTCGAACGCGAGGCGGTGATCGGCGCCGGCGTCGTGCTGACCGCCAGCACCCCGATCGTGGACGTGCGCGGCAGCGAGCCCGTGACCTCAAAGGGGAGAATCCCGGCGCGCGCGGTCGTGATCCCGGGCACGCTCCCCAAGCGCTTTCCCGCGGGCGAGTTCGGCACCCCGTGCGCGCTGATCGTCGGCACGCGGACGCCCTCGACCGACCTGAAGACCTCGCTCAATGCGGCGCTGAGAGAGCACGACGTAGCGGTATGAATCCACGCGTGCTCGAGATCTCGGCCTCGCTTATTCGCGAGGTATCGAGCCGGAAGAAGCCGACCTCGATCGACCTCGGTCTGGGCGAGCCTTCGCTCGCGCCGAGTCTCGGGCACTTCGAAGAAGCGATGCGCTACGTCGCCGAGCACGGCGTCAAGTACACGCCCAACGCAGGCGATCGGACGTTGCGCGAAGCGATAGCCCGCGCGTATGCCTATCCGGAGATGGAGAGCGCCGAGAACGTCTGCGTGACGGTCGGCTCGCAAGAGGCGATGTACGTCGCGCTCAAGACGCTGCTCGATCCCGCAAAGGACGAGCTGCTGATCGTCGACCCCGCCTTCCCTTCATATCGCAAGATGGCGGCCCTCGAGGGCGTTGCGTTTCGCAGCGTCACGATGCGGGCGGACGAAGCGTTTGCCTTCGATGCGGAACGCATCGTCGCCGCGATCGGCGAGCGGACGCGCGCGGTCGTGATCTGTTCGCCGTGCAATCCGACGGGGCGCGTGATCTCGACGGCGCAGGCACGGACGCTCGCTCGAGCGCTCGAGCGGCGCGGCGGCGATATTTGGCTGATCCACGACGAGATCTACCGCGAGCAGACGTTCGTGGACGACGCGGCCGAGCTCGCTCGTCTCTACCCGCGCACGATCGTGACGAACTCGCTGAGCAAGAGCAACGCGCTGACGGGGCTGCGCCTGGGCTGGCTGATCGGCGAACGCTCCTTCATCGAGCAGGCGATCAAGGTGCATGCGTGGGCGGTATCCTGCGCCGACACGTTCGCGCAGCGGATCGCCCTGCACGTCTTCCAAACGCCCGGCGCGCTGCGCGAGCACGCGGCGTGGTATCGGGAGCGCCGCCGCGACCTCCTCGCAGCGCTCGAGGAGAGCGGCCTGCACTTCGTTCCGGTCGACGGCACGTTCTACGTCTGCGTGCGGCTCGCGCCCGGGGCTCTCTCGCTCGAGGCCGCCGGCGATCTGATCGAACGCCACGACGTGGTTGCGATCCCCGGCATCGCATTCGGAGCGTCGCTCGAAGGATGGCTCCGTCTGAGCTGGGTCGGCGCGCCGGAGCGGGTCCGCACCGCGCTTGCGCGCATCGCCGACTACTGCGCTAGCCGATCCACACGGTCTGCACGTTGACGAACTCGTGGATGCCGAAGGTCGAGAGCTCCCGGCCGTAACCGCTCTTCTTGACGCCGCCGAAGGGCAGGCGCGGATCACTCGCGACCATGCCGTTGATGAAGACGGCGCCGGCCTCGACGCGGCTCGCGAACGCCTCGGCGGCGTGCAGGTCGCGCGTCCAGAGGCTCGAGCCTAGGCCGTAGACCGAAGCGTTGGCGAGCGCGAGCGCATGCTCGCGATCGCTCGCGCGAACGACCGCAGCCGCCGGGCCGAAGACCTCTTCCTCGAACATCCGCATTCCCGGCAGAACGTCGGCGACGATCGTCGGCTCGTAGAAGTAGCCGGCGCGCTCCGGCGCGCGTCCGCCGAGTGCCGTCCGCGCGCCGGCGGCGAGCGTGCCCTGGACTTGCTCGCCGATGGTTTGACGGAGATCGGCGCGCGCGCACGGTCCGATCTGGACGCGCTCTTCCATGGGGTTGCCGACGACGAGCTCCTTTGCGCGCTCGACGAACGCCGCGAGGAACTCGTCGTAGACGGGGCTCTCGACGATGAAACGCTTCGCCGCGATGCAGCTCTCGCCGTTGTTCTGGAAGCGTGCGGTGACCGCCGTCTTCGCCGCGGCCTCGAGGTCGGCGTCGGAGAGGACGACGAACGCGTCGGATCCTCCGAGCTCCAGAACGCACTTCTTGAGGCTCTCGCCCGCAGCGGTCGCGACCGCTGCCCCGGCGCGTTCGCTGCCGGTCAGCGTCACGGCGGCGATGCGCGGATCGCCGACGACCTTGTCGATCGCATCGCCGCGCGCGATCACGACGCCGAAACAACCGTCGGGCGCGCCCGCTTCGCGGACGACGCGCTCGAGCTCGAGCGCGCAGCGCGTCGTGTTTGCCGCGTGCTTGAGCACGAGCGGGTTGCCCGCCAGCAGCGCCGGCGCGGCCGCGCGCCCGACCTGCCAATAGGGAAAGTTCCACGGCATGATCGCGAGGAGCGCGCCGAGCGGACGGAAGGCGACGTAACTGCGCGACGCCTCGGTCGGCGCGCTCTGCGGGGCGAGCATGGCAGCCGCGTGCTCGGCGAAGTAATCGAAGGCGCGGGCGCACTTCTCGACTTCGGCGCGCGCCTGCACGATCGGCTTGCCCATTTCGCGCACCGCCGTCCGCGCGAGCGAATCGGATTGCGCGCGCATCCGCACGGCGATCGCGCGCAGCACCGCGGCGCGCTCGTCGAGCGAGAGGGCGCTCCACGGCGCGACTCGGCGCGCGGCCGCTTCGAGCACCGCGTCGATCTGCGCCGCTTCCATCAACGGTATTCGCTCGAGCACTCGCTCGGTCGTCGGGTCGATCGTCTCGATCATAGCGAGTGCTGCGCCCACGGACCCGACGGCCCCGAATACACCTCGACGAGTTTCGCCGGCTGCAAGTAGGTGCGCGCGACGCGCTGAACGTCCGCCGGCGTGATGCGCGCGAAGCGTTCGTTGAGCGTACGGTAGTAATCGAGCGGGAAGCCGTTGCTTGCGATGTCGATTAACTGTTTGACCTGTCCGGTAGATGAGGCTTCATCGAGCAGCGCGTTGCTCACGAGGCGGATCTTCGCCTCTTGCAGCTCGGTGGCGGAGACCGGCTCCTTCTGGAGCAGCGTCAACTCCCTGCGCACCTCGGTGACCGCTTCGACGACGCGCTGCGGCGAGGCGCTCAGTTCGATGCGGAAATCCCCGCGGTCGCCGTCGGCGTCGAGCGAGCTGCTCACGCTGTAGACCAGGCCGCGTTTCTGCCGCAGCTCTTGCCAGAGGCGCGACTCGAAGGCGCCGCTCCCGCCGAGGATCTGGCTGAGCACCAAGAACGTGTCGTAGTCGCCGTTCGAGCGCGAGAGCGCCGGCTGGCCGAGCCGGATGTAGACTTGATTGGAGGCGGTTCCGATGTAGTCGTGGCCGCTCGTCGCGGGCGGCATCGCCATGAGATGCGGGTCGGGTCGCGCACCGGTTGCCTGCCACGTGCCGAACGTCGCCTCGAGCGTGCTGCGAACGCGCTCTGGCGAGACGTTGCCGACGATAGCGATCGTCGTCAGATCGGGACGCCAGTACGTCGCGGCGTACGACAACAGGTCCTCGCGCGCGATCCCGGAGACGCTCTGCGCCGTCGGCTGACGCAGCGTCGGGTCGTCGGTCGCGAGCAAGAGCCGATTGTACGACCGGTCGATCAAGACGCCGGCGATGTTCGCCTCGGATTGCAGGCTATTCGCGAGCTGCGACCGCTCGATATCGAACCACGGATCGGCGAAGGTTGGATGCGCCTCGCCGTCGGCGAGGATCGCGACGATCTGATCGAAGTCGCTCGCGACGCCCTGCGCGGAGAAGCTCTGTCCCGTCGTCACGAGGGCGCCGATCTCGTCGGTATCCTTGCGCCGCTGTTCGAACGGATAGCGCGCGCTGCCGTAATCGGCAACGGCGGATGCCAGACGTCCGATCCCCTCCTTGCCCAGCGGCTCGAACGCGGGCGACGACGCGATGCGTCCGCGCAGGACGAACGTCGGCCGATCGGTCTTCGTCTGCACGAGAACGCGCAATCCGTTGGAGAGCGTGAACTCGACCGGCGAGAGAGCGCTGTGCGCCGTCGTCGGCGTGCGGATCGCCTGCGCGATCCAGGCGGGCTGGACGATCGGGCCGTTCGGGATGCGTTTGGAGAAGTCGTCGCTGGCTTCCGCGCTGCTCTTCTGCGAGTTTCCGTGCGGCGGGCTTTCGTTCGGCGTGAGATGGCCGACGACGGTCGGCTTGCTGAGATACCGGCGAGCGGTGGCGACCAGATCGTCTCCCGTGAGAGCGGCGAGCCGCTCGTCTTCCGAGGCAATCTTCTCGCCGACGATTCCGTACGTGTATCCGGCGAGGCTGCCGATGCCGTCGATCGAGTCCGCCGTGTAGAGCCGATCGGCTATCGTCAGCCGCTTCGCCGCGACGACGAGCCCGGGGTCGAAGCCATTTTGGAGCGCCGCGTCGAGCGTCGTTTGAAAGGCCGTCTGCGCCGCGCTCGCCGTTCGGCCCGGATTGAGAATAATAAAGACGTGCAGCAAGCCGCCCCGCAACTGCGTATCGGCGTTCGTCTCGATCGCGAGTGCGACGTTGCTCTCGACGAGCGCCCGATAGAAGGGAGAGCGTTGGTTCTCGATCAGCGTCGCGAGCGCGCTGACCGCGGGCTCCCCGCGCTGCGTGTCGCCGGGAACGGAGTAGGCGAGATCGAGGATTTCGAACGGGAACGGGAACTCCGCCTCGACGCTCTTTCCCGACGATGGAACCGGATTTGCGTCGGATCGGGCGGGCAGCTTTTTCGAGGGCGCTGCGCCGAAGTAGCGCTCCGCTTTCGCAAAGACCGTCGCATGCGAGACGTCGCCCGCGACGACGAGCGTCGCGTTGTTCGGCGCGTACCACTCGCGATAGTAGGCTTGGATTTCCGCGACGGTCGCGCGCGCAACGTCGTCGCGCGAGCCGAGCGGCGTGCGTCCGGCGGGCTGGCCGGGGAAGGCGGCGGCGCGGACCCGCGCGAGCAGATTGAAGAACGGCGAGCTCGCGTCGCCGTCGAGCTCGTTGAGCACCGCGTTGCGCTCGATCGCCCAATCCGCCGCGCGGAGCGACGCGTGTTGCATGCGGTCGGCCTCGACGTAGAGCGCGACGTCGAGCTTGTCGGCGGGCATCTCGAAGTAGAACTGCGTGTAGTCGTAGCTCGTCTCGCCGTTCATCTCCGCGCCGAGGCGCGCGGTGATGTCGTCGAGGCCGCCGGCCGAGATCTCCGGCGTGCCGCGAAACAGCATGTGCTCGAGGGCGTGCGCGAGGCCGGTCTTGCCGGGCGTCTCGTAGAGCGATCCGAACCCGTACCACATGGACGTCTGCACGACCGGCACGGAGCGATCCTCGACGACGACGACGCGCAGTCCGTTCCGCAGCGTCGTCGTGAATATGCCGGCGTCGCCGGGTCCCTCCTGCGCGGGCGCGCTCTGCGGCGAGAGCAGCGCCAGCGTGAGCGCGAGCAATGCGATCGGGCGTTTCACAGTTTGCTAACTCCTAAGTAATATTCGGCCGAGGCTTGCACCGCAGCCCAAGGAAGACAGCCAACGAGCTCGCATCGCAGGACCTCGAGGCCGCGTTCCTCGGCGAGCCGGCGAATCAGCTCGACGACGCGATAGAGCGGCGTTGCAGCATAGTCCGTAACGTTGAGCGAGACCTGCACGCGGTCGTCTCCTCGCGGCAGCGCGAGCGCGCGAAGCGAGCGCAAGCCACCGTCGCGTTCGCGCACCGCGCGCGCGATCTCCCGGGCGGCCGCGAGATCGCTCCCGGCCAGCTCGACGTTGAAGGCGATCAGCAGCCCGCGCGCGCCGATCGCGACGGCGCCGGCACTCAGATGACGTGCGCCGCCTTCGTCGGGAAGCCACTCGCCGTGCCGGCGTATCTCCGGAAGCGCGGCGCGTTCCGGGCGCAACGCCGCGGCGCCGAAGTAGAATGAAGGAACGCCGTACCGCCGCCAGATCTCGACGCCGGCGCGATGTGCGAGCTCCGCCGCGTCGCCCAGCGTCGCACCGGCGAGAGGCACGAAGGGCAGCACGTCGAGCGCGCCGATTCTCGGGTGGACGCCTCGATGCTTGCGCAGATCGATGCGCTCGGCCGCGACGCCGGCCACGGCGATCGCGGCGTCGAGCACCTGCGCCGCATCGCCGACGACCGTCAAGACGCTGCGGTGGTGAATCGCGTCTGCGCTGCTGTCGAGCACGCGCGCGCCGCTCCGGCCGGCCGCTTCGCAGGCCAACTCGATCGTCGCCGCATCGCGGCCTTCGGAGAGATTCGGCACGATCTCGAAGAGCGCCACGTCGACGATTAACGGACGGCCTTAACCAAGTGCGAGACGAATCGCGTGCGCGACATCGCTCGCTTGCGGTGGGGAGATGACGTGGGTGTAGCCGAGTTTGCGCGCCTCTGCCGCGCGCCGCTCGGGCGCGTTGACCGCGCGCACCTCGCCGGACAGGCCGACCTCGCCGAACGCGGCCGTCGAGGCCGCGATCGGCGCGTTGCGGAACGACGATGCAACCGCGAGCGCGATGCCGAGGTCGGCTGCCGGCTCGACGACGCGTAAGCCGCCGGCGACCGAGGCGTACACGTCGTGAGCGCCGAGCGCAAAGCCGGCGTGTCGTTCCAGCACCGCAAGGATCATCGCGAGGCGTTGCTGATCGAGGTTGTTGGCGAGGCGGCGCGGCGTGCCGTAGCTCGTCTCGCCGACGAGCGCCTGCACTTCGAGCAGCACCGGCCGCGAGCCGACGATCGACGCAACGACGCAGGATCCGCTGGGCCGTCCGGTCCGCGCGCCGAGAAAGAGCTCGGATGGATTGGCGACCTCGCTCAAGCCCGCATCGTGCATCGAGAAGACGCAAATCTCGTCGATCGATCCAAAACGGTTCTTGTAGGCGCGCAGGATGCGGTGCTCGCCGCTGCCCTCTCCTTCGAAATAGAGCACGGTGTCGACGAGGTGCTCGAGCAGACGCGGGCCGGCGATCGCGCCGTCCTTCGTCACGTGGCCGACGATAAAGCCCGCGCAGGCCGTGCGCTTCACGAACTCCATGAGCGCCTGCGTGCAGTCGCGCACCTGCGTCACGCTTCCCGCGTATGCTTCCGACTCGGGGAGGCGCACGGTTTGGATCGAGTCGACGATGATGGCGATGGGGTGGCGACGCTCGAGCGCGTCGAGAACCGCGCGCAGGTTCGTCTCGGGGTAGATCAAGAGGCGTTCGTGCGCGGCGGCGTCCGGGAGAGTCCGCTCGGCCCGCAGCTTCACTTGGGCGGCCGACTCTTCTCCGCAGACGTAGACCACCTCGCCGTGAGACGAGAGCCGCGCGGCGATCTGCAAGAGCAGCGTCGATTTCCCGGCACCGGGCGGCCCGCCGACGAGCGTCAGACTTCCCGGGACGATTCCCCCGCCGAGCACGGCGTCGAACTCAGGCATCTCCAGCCGCAGGCGCGCGATCGTCGCATCGGCGACGTCGCGCAAGGCGATCGGCTCGGCTTCGCGCGCCGCGCGCGTCCGCGCGCCGGCATTGAACGGCCGCTCGTCGAACGAATTCCAAGCGTCGCACTGCGGGCATCGGCCGATCCAGCGCGGCGATTCGAATCCGCACGCGGAGCAAAAATACACCGGTCGCGCCTTTGCCACGAGGCGGCTAGGCTTCTACGACCCGGCAGGTAGGCCTCGCGGCATCTACTTATTATATAAGGAATGCAGATTGCGATCGACGGGCCGGCCGCGTCGGGAAAGACGACGGTCGCGCGCGCGACGGCGCGTCGTCTGGGCGTCCTCTACCTCGATACGGGGGCGATGTATCGCGCCGTCGCGGCGCTCGCGCTGCGCACCGGAACCGACGTCGACAATGGCGCCGCCCTGGCGCGCCTCGCGGAGAGCGAGGCGATCGACGTCTCGCTCGACGAGTCGGGGCCGCTCGGCTTCCGCGTCTTCGCGGGAGGGCACGAGCTGGACGAAGCGACGCTCCAGAGCAACGAGGTGACGGCGATCGTCTCGACCGTCGCCGCGCACGCCGGCGTCCGCGCGGCGATGGTCCGCGCGCAGCGCGCGATCGCGATGCAGGGGCCGGTCGTCATGGCCGGCCGCGACATCGGCACGGTCGTCTTGCCCGAGGCGCCGGTAAAGATCTTTCTGACCGCGTCGGTTGCGGCTCGCGTCGCGCGCCGCCGCATGCAACTGGCGCAAGCCGGCGTGAGCGTTGACGCGCGCCTACTCGCCGAAGAGATCGAAGAACGCGACCGGCTCGACCGGACGCGTGCGATCTCGCCGCTCGTTCCGGCGCCGGACGCGCACGTCATCGACTCCAGCGACGTTGACGCGGATCGCGTCGTGGACGAGATCTGCGAGATCGTCGCCCGCGTTCGATGAACGCCGGGTTCTACGACTTCTCGAAATTTTTCGTGCGCCTCGCGGCGCGCGTGCTCTGGCGCGCGCGGGTCTTCGGCAGCGAGAACGTGCCGGCGCACGGCCCGCTGATCGTCGCATGCAACCACGTCTCGTACTTGGATCCGCCGCTGATGGGGTGCTTGTGTCCCCGGCGCATCAGCTACATGGCAAAGAAGGAGTTGTTCGAGATACCGCTGCTCGGGCCGCTGATCACGTCGCTCGGTGCCTACGCGGTCGACCGAGGCGGCAGCGCGACCGCCGCGATCAAGCGCTCGCTGAAGGTGTTGGAGGCGGGCGGCGCGGTCGGCATCTTCCCCGAGGGAACGCGCAACCCGCACGGCACGATCGAGCCGCAAACCGGCGTCGCCCTGCTGGCTTCGCTCGCGGGGGCGCCGGTCGTGCCGGCGTGCGTCTACGGCACGGATCGGGCCGCGACCCTGGGCCGGATCTACGTGGCATTCGGAGAGCCGCTGGCCCTCGACCCCGGGCGGAAAGCAACGCGCGACGACTTGGCGAAGTTCACCGGCGAGATCATGAACGCGATCGAATTGCTGGCGGAGAACATCGGTGGAGATACGTAAGGCCTCGGTCCAAGGCTTCTGCTTTGGGGTTGCGATCACCGTGAAAAAGGCGGAGGAGGCCATCGCCTCTCGTGGCGACGTGACGACGCTCGGGCACGTCGTGCACAATCCGCAGATGGTGGAGTCGCTCGCGTCCCGCGGTTTGAAGAACGCCCAGGGCGTCGACGAGGTGGACGCGGGGGCGCTCTTCGTGCGCGCCCACGGCCTGCCGGTGGACGTCTTCGAAAAGGCGAAGGAGAAGAACCTCGAGATCATCGACGCGACCTGCCCGATGGTGACGAAGATCCACGTGCAAGCCGAGAGGCTCAAGGCCGACGGCTATAAGATCGTCGTCATCGGCGATCCCAACCATCCCGAGGTCAAGGGCACCCTCAGCCACGTTCCTGGCGCGTGGTGCATTCAGAGCAGCGCCGACGTCGAGCGTCTGCCGCGTTCGAGCCGGGTCGGCGTCGTCGTCCAGTCGACGTGGTCGGGCGAGGGATTCACCGAGATCGTCCGCGCGCTCTCGGCGAAGTATTACGAGGTGCGAGCGGTCAACACAATCTGCACCGACACGCACAACCGTCAGAACGAGGCGCTGCGACTGGCGCAGGACGTCGAAGTGATGGTCGTCGTCGGCGGAAAGACGTCGGCGAACACGAAGCACCTCGCCGACCTCTCGGAGTCGCACGGCGCGCGCGCCTATCACGTCGAGGGACCCGACGAGCTCGAGGCGGCATGGTTCGACGGCATCTCCGTCGCCGGTCTGATGTCGGGCGCGTCGACGCCCGGGTGGCTCGTCGACGAGGTCGAAGCGCGGATGGAGGAGTTAGCCGCCTCTGCGTAATCAGGCGACGCTTTCCGATCGTTTCGAGAGCGCCCTCGAGGAACGGATTACCGGATATCGGGGATCGAACGAGATCTCCGATATGCTTTTGCGTCACTTCGGCTACGCGCCCTACGGACCGTCGCGGCGCGGGAAGCGCTTGCGGCCCCAAATGGTGATGCGCGTCGCGCGGAGCGAGGGCGCGCCGATCGAGAACGCGCTCGATGCCGCCGTGGCGGTCGAGATCTTCCACAACTACTCGCTCGTTCACGACGACATCGAGGACCGCGACGAGTTGCGTCACGGCCGCCCGACGCTCTGGAGCGCCTACGGCGTCGGCCGCGCCATCGACGCGGGCGATGCGATGTGCGCGCTGAGCTTTCTCAGCCTCGAGCACGCCGCCGCGCATCTCGACGCGCGCCGCGTGCTGCAGATGCTCGCGCTCCTGCACGAAGCCCACGCGGTTATGTGTGAAGGACAGTCGCTCGACCTCTACTTCGAATCGCAGCGGCGGGTGGATCTGCCGGGCTACTACCGCATGATCGAGTGTAAGACGGCCCAGCTCTTCGACGCCTCGTGCAGCCTCGGCGCGCACGCGGCCGGTTGCGACGAGAGCGCGATCGCCGGGTACGGCGCCCTCGGCCGGGCGTACGGCATGGCCTTTCAAATTCGAGACGACGTCGCGGGGATCTGGGGAAGCGTCGACGAGACCGGCAAAACGGTCGCGAGCGACATCGCGCGGCGAAAATGGACCTTTCCCGTCGTCTGGGCGATCGGGCAGTCGCCGTCGCCGGCACGCAGCGCGATCGCCGATGCCTACGCGCGCAACGACGCGCTCGACGCGGCGACGGTCGCGCGCATCGTCGACGCGCTCGACGCGCTCGGAGCGCGTGAGGCCGCCGCATCGGCGGCCGCGGAGCATCTGGCGGTTTTGGAGCGCCACCCCAACCACGAGCTGCGCGAGTATCTCGGCGGTACCCTGGGCCTTACCGCGGCGTGAGCGCGAGCGTTAACGCGCCGGCGCGCCCGAGCTCGGCATCGTGGGCGCTGCCGTTGTTGATCGTCTGCGGTTTCATCGCGCGGCTGATCTTCATCGGCAACGAGGGTTTCAAGACCGATATCAACACGTACACCGCGTGGGCGCTCGGTCTGAGCACGCACGGGTTCGCGACGTTCTACAACGCGGTCGGCTTTGCGGATTATCCGCCGGGCTACTTCTATATTCTGGCCGCGGTCGGCCGCATCTGGCAGCTCTTCTTCGCCGCGCACGATCCAAACTACGCGATCCTGCACGACCTGGTAAAACTCCCCGCGATCCTCGCCGATCTTGGGGTCGGGGCGCTGCTCTACGCGACCGTGCGACGGTTTGCGAGCGCGTACGTCGCGCTGAGCGCAGCGGCGCTCTATCTGCTCAATCCCGCGACGATTTACATCTCCGCAATCTGGGGGCAGGTAGACTCGATCTCGGGCGGGCTCGCGCTCCTCGCCGTCTACGCGCTCCTGCGAAGCGACGACTCGAAGTGGTGGATCGTCTTCGGATGGCTCGCCTTTGCGTACTCGCTGCTGATCAAGCCGCAGGCCGCCGTGCTGCTGCCGCTCTTTCTCGCGTTCGCCTTCGCGGATCCCGCGAGAAGAAGGGCTCGTCTCGGCGCCACCGCGATCGGCGTCGCCGCTGCGCTCCTCCTCGCGCTGCTGCTGACCGAGCCGTTCCATCCCGGCAATCCGGTCGCGACGATCGGCTGGCTGCTCGAGCGCTACGCCTACGGCTCGAACGTCTATCCCTACAATAGCGTCAACGCGTTCAATCTCTGGGCGCTTCGCGGCACGCTCTGGGTACCCGACAGCCAATACATTTTGCTCTTACCGCAGTACGTCTGGGGCCTGCTGCTCGTGCTCTCGGCGCTCGTGCTCGTCGTCTGGCGGTATCTGCAAGACCGCACGCCGCAAGCGCTGCTCGAAGGGTGCGCGATCGCGACGATCGCCTTCTTCGTGCTCGCGACTCGGATGCACGAACGCTATCTCTTCAACGGGCTGCTCTTTACGATTGCCTGCATTCCCTTCGCGCAGCGGTACCTCTGGGGCGCGGTCGCGCTCTCCGGCGTGCTCTTCGCGAACCTGCTCTACGGACTGCAATACCTCGACGTCGTTTCGAACAACGTCGCGGGAATGAACGCTCAGAATCTCTGGGGCTACTGGACGACGGCCTTCTCGCTCGCAGCGGTGGGGACGTTCTTCGTGCTCGGATATCAGTATCTGGGAACCTCGGAGAGCGCTCCGGTCGCGGCGCCGCCGCCGCGCGAGAGCGAGCCCGCGCCTACGGCGGCCGTTACCGTTGCGGGAGCGCGGCACTGGTTCGATCCGCGCGAAGGCCTGAGCGTCATGCAGGCGCGCGACTGGGCGATCGCGGCGCTGCTCGGCCTCGCAAACTTCGTCGTCTCGTTCGTCGGATATTGGTGGCCCACCGAGAAGGTCTTCGACGAGATCTACTTCGCGCGGGCGGGCGAGGAGTATCTGCAGAATTTGCGGATCTACGAGAACACGCATCCGCCGCTGACGAAACTGCTGATCACCCTTTCGATCGTGCTCTTCGGCGGGATGCCGAAGGGACACGGCCTCGGCGGATGGACCGGGCTCAACGCGATCGTCGGTCACATGGCCAACGGCGACAACTCCTACGGCTGGCGCTTCCTCGACGTGGTCTTCGGCGCGCTCGTCGTCGTGCTGCTCTACTGCTTCGCGAAGCGCGTCACCGGCTCGACCGTCTTCGCGACGGTCACCGCCCTGCTGCTCAGCTTCGACGGCATGCACTTCGTGCAGTCGCGCATCGGGACGCCCGAGGGCTTCGTCATCTTTTTCGCGACGCTCGCGACCTACGCGTTCTACCGCTTCTGGATCAGTTCGCAGGTCGGCGAGCGCGCGCACGTCTCGAGCTCGCCCTCGCGCGTGGCGCTCGGCGGCGCGGCGGCGCTCGTCGCGGGCGTCGTCGTGGCGGTCATCGGCCACGCGCTGTGGGGCCTCGACTCGCACACGACGATCGTCGTCACGCTCTACATCGCGAGCGGCGCCTACCTGCTCGTTCGCTACGTCGCGTTTCCGCGGCTCTTCGGCGACGGCCGGCGCGAGCTTACTTACGCGGAGGGATCGCACGCGCTTCGCGGCGCCGACGGCATGGCGTTCTTCGCGGCCGACGGCGGGGCGATCGACGCGCGCGGGCGCATCGCGCGCGGCGCGCTCTCGCAGGCAAAGGGCAGCGCGCTCGTCTACGACGACGATCCGCTGACGATTACGTACGGCCGCGACGCCGTCGTGCGCTACGCGACCCCCGGCGGCGACGCGATCTACGCCGAAGACGAGATTCGCGCCGGCGATTCCGTCGAGAACGGCCGCTCGTCGAAACTCTGGCTCATCCTCTTCACCGTCGCGCTGGGACTGCTCGTCAGCAGCAAATGGTACGGCGTGATGGGCTTCGGCGTGAGCTTCGTGCTCCTGACCTTCGTCGCGCTCTGGCCGAAGGTGTGGCCGCTGCGCCCGACGCTCTGGGGCAATCCGCGCGGCTATCGCCTCGACGCGGCGCTCGCGACGATCGTCTTCGTCAGCGCGACGGTCTATCTGCTCGCCTGGGTGCCGGATCTCGCGCGCCAGGCGCCCGATCCGGGAGAGATCCACAATCTCAACGATCTCGTCGAGCGCCAGCACACGATGTACGAGTACCACCACAATCTCAAAGCGACGCATCCGTACGCCTCCAAGCCGTGGGAGTGGCCGATCGATCTCGTCCCCATCGCATACTTCTATCAGGACCAGCGCAAGAATCCGATGGATCAGAACGGCTGCTGCGTCTACGAGATCACGTCGCTGCCGAATCCGGTCATCATGTGGTTCGGGCTCTTCTGCGTGCCGTGGATCGCGCTGCTCGCCTGGCGGGAGCGCAATAAGGCCTTCCTGCTGATCGTCGTGACGTATCTGCTGCAATGGCTGCCGTGGTTCGGATCGCCGCGCTTGATGTTCGCCTACCATTTTTACGTGAACATTCCGTTGATCTGCCTCTGCAACGCCGTCGTTCTCCAGCGCTTCTGGCAGTGGTCGCAGCGGCGGGAGACGTCGCGCTGGGTCGGCGGCCTCGGCGTCGGCGCCTACGTGGCCGCGGCGGCGCTCGGCTTCGTCTATTTCTATCCGATCCTAGCGGCGCACCCGATCGCCTGGAGCGCGTGGCATCAGCGAATGTGGTTCCCGACCTGGATTATCGGACCGGGTTAGCGAAGGGCTCGGCGAGGAAATCAACGATGTCGGGACACTCGAAGTGGCATAACATCAAGCTGAAGAAGGGCAAAGTAGATGCCCAGCGCGGCGCGCTCTTCACGAAGCTCAGCAAAGAGATCATCCTCGCGGCGAAGGGCGGCTCGTCCGATCCCGAGGCGAATTACCGCCTGAAGATGGCGGTCGAGAAAGCCCGCGAGTTCAACATGCCGCAGGAGAACATCAAGCGCGCGATCGCGCGCAGCTCCGGGCAGAACGAACGCGATATCGAGGAGATTCGCTACGAAGGCTACGGTCCGCACGGCCTTGCGGTCGTGGTCGATGCGGCGACCGACAATCGCAACCGGACCGCCGGCGAGCTGCGCTTTCTCTTCAGCCGGCACGAAGGGAATCTCGGCGAGAGCGGGAGCGTCGCGTGGATGTTCGACCCGGTCGGCATCGTCGAGCTCGATCCGGCCGGAAAATCCGAAGAGGCCCTGATGGACGAAGCGCTCGTCGACGGCGTCGTGGACATCGAGTACGACGAAGACCTCTCGACGATCTACACCGAGCCGGTAAAGCTCGCGGAAGTGCGCGACGAGCTTCGCGCTGCCGGGGCGAAGATCTCCGACGCGTATCTCGGCATGCGTCCGAAGAACAAGATCGAGCTGCAGGGCGCGGCGCTGACCGCGGGGCTGGCGTTCCTCGACGCGCTCGAGGAGCACGAAGACGTCGCGCGCCTCTTTAGCAACCTCGATTTCGATCGCGTGCCCGCGGAGGCGCTCGCCTGAGATCCTCGCTCAACGAGTACCTGCAGAAGGATTGGCTCTTTCCTGCGGTCCTCGTTTTCTTCGTCGCGGTCGTCGTGTGGTTTGGCAGAGAGATCTACGATTTTCTTCTCCCGTCGGCATCCACGGTGACGGTGCCGTCGTTCGTCGGCCAAACGCTTGGCGACGCAAACGCCGAGATCGCGCGCCTGCGCCTCACGTCGGCGGTCGCCGATCATACGACGAGCGACCGCTATCCGAAAGACGTCGTGATCATGCAGCGCCCCGACGCCGGCGATCAGGTGCGTGAGGGACGCCAGATCTCGTTCGTCATCAGCGACGGCATCATCGCGCACTTGATGCCCGATCTGCGCTATCAGTCGATGCGCGAGGTCGAGCTCGATCTCTCGCAAGCGCACTTGCAGCTCGGCAAGGTGACGTACGCGAAGAGCGACGTGATTCCCGAGGGCCACGTGATCTCCCAGGATCCCGCGCCGCTCGTCAACGTCCATCAAGGCGATCTGATCTCGCTCGTTCTCAGCCACGGCGGAAAGCCCACGATCTCGGTGCCGAGTTTCGTTGGGCTCACGATCGATCAGGCGCGCCAGCTCGCCGCCGATTCAGGCATCAAGCTCGGCCAGATCGTCTGGACGCCGCTGGGCCGCAGCGCGCCGCCGCACGGCATGGTCGCCCGGCAGATGCCGCCGCCGAAGGCAAAGATCGCCTCGTTCGATCCGGTTGCGCTCCAAGTGAGCGCGGGTCCGAACGAATCCGGCTACATCCTGCGGCAGGTTCGCGTGCTCGTTTCGGTGCCGGCGCCGCAGATGTCGACCGCGCAGCAACAGCTCGACGTGCGCTTAGCGATGACCGATGCGACCGGGCAGTACGATCTCTACCACGCCTTCGCCGAACCGGGACAGAAGCTCGATTTCACCGTCACCGCGCTCGGAACGTCCGTGCTCGACATGTACGTCAACGGAACGCTCGTCGGTGAGACGCGCCTCGGCACGGAGCCGGCGCGCATCTACGCCAACCCGTCGCCCTCCCCAACGCCTTAGCGGATCGCTAGGCCCCAGGCGCAGCCGTTTTGCAAGATCGTTGCGTTCGTATAGAACGACGGCGCGAGCGTCTTGCTGAACTTCGCGGTTGAGAGCGGCCATTCATAGATGCCCGCCGTGTCGCCGCAGTCGCCGTCGTAAAGATTTCCCGCGCCGTCGAAGGCGAGGTCCGACCCGTAGGGACTAGCGTTGATGCCTTGCGGGTCGATGACGTTTGGCTTGTCGCCCGCGTGGAGATGGTCGCTCTTGTACTCGGCCATCGCGCCGGTCGAGCCGTCGTTCGAGGCCGCGAAGAGATTGCCGTGGGCGTCAAAGGCGATGCCGCCGGGACTCTCGATGCCTTCCAAGTAGTACGGCTGCTGGTTTTGGATCGGCTGCGCGAAGACGGCGATCTCGTTCGAATTCGCGTTGGCAACGTAGAGCCTGCCGTTCTTGTCGAAGCCGAGCCCCTGCGGCCCGTCGAGACCGTCGGTCAACGTCAGCGAGGGCGAGATCGAGCCGCCCTCTTGGAAGAACGAACCGGCGGCGTACTCGGTCACCTCGGGCGTGCCGCGTTCGTAGCCGAGCGAGCTGACCCAGAGATTTCCGTGGGCGTCGAACTCCATGTGCACGGCGAACGACTCACCTTCGAGCGTGTCGTAATATTGTACCTTGCTCGCGGTCGTCAGCGGCAGCTCGAAGATCCACAGCGTGTTCGGCTGGCTCGATCCCGACGTGTTTCCCAAAACGTAGGCTTGGTTCTGGTAGAACCGGATGCAACAAGCGTCTCTGAGCATGTTTTTTGAGTTGCCGTTGATGTTCTTGACCTTGCTCTTCTTGGTTAGCGGAACCGCCGCGGTCTCGAGCTCGGGTTGCTGCTGATTCGAGAAGAAGGTCCAGTAGGCGCTCTCCTTCGTCGCCGCTCCGCGCGCGAGCGCGCCGAGATCGAGACGCGAGAGACTCGTGCTTCCGGGTGCCGCGCAACCGGCGGCGACCGCAATCAAAAAAAGAACGATGAGAGGGCGCATATGCTTCTCCACCTCCAACGCTGCTGCGGGCTTCGCCCGGGCCCGCGAGCGCCCCTTGCGAGAGGACGAACGGCAAACGGCAGGCAAGTGGCCTACCGTGACGCTTCTGGCCCCGTCGTTGCTCTCGGCCGATTTCGCGCGCATCGCCGACCAGATCGCGAGCGTCGAGACGGGCGGCGCGGACTACCTGCACCTCGACGTCATGGACGGACGCTTCGTTCCGAACCTCACCTGGGGACCGAAGATCGTCGGCGACCTGCGCCCGCTCTCGCCGCTCGTTTTCGACGCGCATCTGATGATCGTCGAGCCCGAGCGCTACGTGGACGAGTTTCGCGCCGCCGGTTGCGATCGGATCACGTTCCATCTCGAGGCGACGTGCCACGCGCAGCGGCTGCTCGTCCATCTTCGCGAGATCGGCGCGAAGGCCGGCATCGCGCTCTGTCCCCAAACGCCGGTCGAGTTGCTGCAGGACGTCATCGAGGATTGCGACACCGTCCTCGTCATGAGCGTGAACCCCGGATTCTCGGGACAGAAGTTCATCGCGCGATCGTTTGACAAAATCCGCGAGGCGCGCTCGCTGATCGACCGCCGCAATCCCGCGTGCCTCATCGAAGTCGACGGCGGCGCCGGCAGGGAGAACGCCCGCGCGCTCGTCGAGGCCGGTGCGGATATATTGGTGATGGGCTCGGCCGTCTTCGGCGCGCCGGATCCGGGAGCGGAGTTGCGCGCGATTCGCGCGCTCCTGGCGTGAACGAAGACGCAATAATTGCGGCCATTTGGCGGATTTGTCATCCTGAGCGCGCTCGCGACGCGAGCGCAGTCGAAGGAGGCGACGACGCCGCGCTCTGGCAGCCGTCGCGATCGCACAGAAGCGCGATCTCGACCGACATGCTCGTCGAGGGCGTGGACTTCACGCGCGACGCGATGTCGCTCGACGACGCCGGCTGGCGCGCGATGGCGGCCAACCTCAGCGATCTCGCCGCGATGGGCGCGCGCCCGGTGCTCGCGACCGTCGCGCTCGGCGTGCCCGAGGGCGACGGTGCCGATGAAATTCTCGCGCTCTATCGCGGGTTGGCGGCGTGCGCGCAAACGTACGGACTCGCCATCGTCGGCGGCGATCTCTCGCGCGGGCCCGCACTGACGATCGCAATCGCGGTCGTCGGCGAGGTGCGGCCGAGCAACGTGAAGACGCGCGCCGGGGGAAGGCCCGGCGACGTGATCGCGGTGACCGGTCCGCTCGGCGCCGCGCGCGCCGGCTTGGAACTCACGCGCAACGCCGCAGCGATCGGCGACGAGCTCGCGGCGCGAGCGCTGCTCGCGTTCCGGCGTCCGGAGCCGCGCTGCGCGGAGGGGCGCTTTCTCGCGGCGAGCCGCAACGTAAGCGCGATGATGGATTGCTCCGACGGGCTTTCGACCGATCTCGCGCGCCTCGCGACCGCAAGCGGATGCGCTGCGATCGTCGAGTCGGTTCCGGTCGCGGAGTCGGCCGCGGCGGTCGCGCGCGCGCGCGCCGAGGATCCCGACGCGTTCGCGCTCGCCGGCGGCGAGGAGTTTGAACTGATCGCGGCGATTCGCCCGCGCGCCTATCGACATCTCGCGCTGCGCTACGCCGCCCACTTCAAGCGGGAGCTCCGTCGAATCGGCGTGCTGAGCGAGGGGTCGGGCGTTACGTGGAAGGGTGCGCCGCTAGCGCGTTTGGGCTGGGACCACTTCGCGCGCTGACGCTGACGCGCGGCGCGTGACCCGGTTCGATCGAAGGCAGCTCGTGCAGACGCGCGCGGTGCGGTGGACGCCCCGGTCGTCGATCCGGATTGACTGAAGGTTGGGAAGCCAGCGCCGCTTCGTCTTGTTCATGGCGTGGCTGACGTTGTTCCCCGACTTCGGCCCCTTGCCGCAAATATCGCATCGCTTCGCCATAACCGGCCGATAGTACCATGCAGGCGGCCCGCCGGGCAACCCCGCCGCGCCTGGGAAAGGTGACCTGCGGCAAGGTTTCCAGGGGTAGCTCCGAAAGTCGCGGACGATGAGTCGCGCGCGTATCGCCGTGGATGCGATGGGAGGCGACCACGCGCCGCAGGAGATCGTCGCCGGCGCGTTGCTTGCCGCCGCGGAGTTCGATGCCCAGATTATCCTCGTCGGCGACGAGGCGCGCGTTCGCCCGCTTCTGCGGGGTCCGGGCGCCGATAAAATCACGGTCGTTCACGCGCCCGAGGCGATCGCGATGGACACGTCGCCCTCGGTTGCATTGCGTTCGTGCGAGCGCACGTCGCTCGGCGTCGCCGTTGCGTTGGTCAAGCAGGGCGAAGCCGACGCCGTCGTCTCGGCGGGGAACAGCGGCGCCTTCTTGGCCGTGGCCCTCATCAAGCTGCGCCCAATCGAAGGCATCTCGCGTCCGGCGATCGCGACCGTCTGGCCGGCGCTCAACGGGCCGACCGTTCTCCTCGACTCGGGCGCGAACGTGGATTGCCGTCCCGAGTGGCTCGTGCAGTTCGCGATCATGGGATCGGCCTACGCGAAGTCGGTGCTCGGCGTCGCGCAGCCGCGCGTCGGCGTGCTCTCGGTCGGCGAGGAGCGCAGCAAAGGAAATCAACTCGTGCTCGAGACGGCGCGTCTGCTCGAGACCGCGCCGGTCCGTTTCATCGGCAACGTCGAGGGCGGAGATCTCTTCCACAACGTTGCCGACGTCATCGTCACCGACGGTTTCGTCGGCAACGTCGTGCTGAAGGCCGGCGAAGGAATGTTCGCCGACTTGGCGCGCGTCATGCGCGACACGCTGCTGGGAGGCAACTTCCTCACGAAGGTCGGCACCGCGATGCTCGCCCCGGCGCTCAAGCGCCTGCGAAGGCGTTTCGATTACGAGACGTACGGCGGCGCGCCGCTGCTCGGCCTTCGCGGAAACTGCATCGTCACGCACGGGCGAGCCGGCCGCAACGCCTTGAAACACGCGATCGGCGCGGCCGCGCAGGAAGTCAACCAAGACGTCGTCGGCAAGATCACGGAGCTCATCGCACCGCATCTCGCTCCGACGTAATCGCCATGGCCGGCGTCTACGTCCACCTGCCCTTCTGTCCGTATCTCTGCCCCTATTGCGATTTCGCGAAATGGCCGCTGCGCGAGAGCGCCGCGCGGCGCTATCTCGGCGCGCTGCGGGCCGAGATCGAGCGCGAGCCGGTTACGCCGGCGCAGACGGTCTATCTCGGCGGCGGCACGCCGAACGCGTACGGCCGCGACTCGATCGTCGAATTGCTCGCGCTCGTGCGAGCGCGCTTTCCGGGAACGAGCGAGATCTCGATCGAGGTCAACCCGGAACTCGTGCGCGACGGCGATTTCGAAGCGTATCGAGACGCCGGCGTCACGCGGCTCTCGATCGGCGTGCAGTCCTTCGAGCCCGGCGAGATCGAGAGGCTCGGCCGCAAGCACACCGTCGAGCAGGTTCGTGCGGTCGTCGCGCAGGCGCGCGCGGCGCGCATCGCGTCGGTCTCGCTCGACCTGATCTTCGCGGTGCCGGGCCAGACGCCGGCGAGTTGGCGCCGCACGCTGGCGGCGGCGATCGCCCTCGGCGTCGATCACTGCTCCGCGTACGGTCTCACGGTGGAAGAAGGGACGCCGTATGCGGCATGGCGAGCGCGCGAGCCGGCGGCGTTCTTCGACGACGAGCGCGAAGCCGAGCTCTACGCGATCGCGATCGAAGCGCTGGCGGCCGCCGGCTACGAGCAGTACGAGATCAGCAACTTCGCGCGCCCCGGCCATCGCTGCGCGCACAACCTTAACTATTGGGCGAACGGCGAGTATCTCGGGTTCGGCGTCGGCGCGGCATCGTATCGCGACGGCGTGCGGTCGGTGCACACGCGCCGGCTCGACGCCTACGTGGCGGCGTCGCTCGACGGGCGGGCGATCCCCTCCGACGCCGAGCGGCTGGTGGGCCGCAAGCGCGCCGGCGAGGCAATGATGCTCGCGCTGCGCACGGCGCAAGGGGTTGACTTGAGCGAGTTCAAAGAACGCTACGGCGTCGACGTGATGAACGAGTACGCGCCGGTCGTAACGCGATTCGCGCGGACGGGATTGCTGGAGCGCGTCGGAGATAGCGTCCGGCTGACCCGGCGAGGCATCTTTCTCGCCAACGACGTCTGTGGAGCTTTCGTAACATTCGAGTGAGAACGACCAACCTCTCGGAGACGGTGCTGCGCATCGCTCTCGTCCTCGTCTTCGGCGTCAGCGGATTTCTCCTGGGACGCGAGGCCTACTTCAGCCTGCTCTCGCCGCACTTCGCCAACGAAGCGCTGCAGATGGCTTTTCTCATTCTCTCGCCGGTCGCCGGCGCGCTGATCGGCGCGTTGCTCGTGCCGTTCGTGCAGGCGCTCTTCGAAGGCCAGCTTCGCCAAGCCGAGGGCGCGATGGATCGGCTGACGCCCGCCGAGATCGCCGGCGGATCGGTCGGCCTCATCGTCGGCCTGCTGATCGCGTTTCTCATCAAGGGCATCGTCTTCGAGCTGATCTCGGATTTTGGGCGCTCCGGAACGTACGTCGCGATCGTCCTCTACCTGACGGTCGCCATCTTCGCGGCCTATCTCGGCGCGCGGATCGGCGCGAAGATTCGCATCGTTCCGGTTCCCCGCAACGGCGCCGCGGGCGGCGACGGCGCGCCGAAGGTCGTCGACACCTCGACGATCGTGGACGGGCGCATCGTCGAGATCATGGAGAGCGGATTCCTCGAGGGCCCGTTGATCGTGCCGCGTTTCGTCGTGCGCGAGCTGCAGTCCATCTCGGATTCGGTGGACCCGCTCAAGCGCACGCGCGGCCGGCGCGGCTTCGACGTGCTCACCCGCATGCAGGAGATCGCGACCGTGGAGATCAGCGAGCGGGATTACGCCGACATGGCGCAGGGCAACGTCGACGCGCGGCTCGTCCGGCTCGCGCAAGAACTATCCGCGAAGCTCGTGACCAACGATTACAACCTCAATCGCGTCGCCCACGTCGAGGGCGTGACGGTGCTCAACGTCAACGAGTTGGCGAACGCCGTCAAGCCCGTCGTCTTGCCGGGTGAGGAGCTGCACGTCGCGGTGATTCGCGAGGGGAAGGAGTCGCATCAAGGCGTCGGTTATCTTGAAGACGGCACGATGATCGTCGTCGAGCACGGACGCCGCCTGATCGGGGAAGAGATCGACGTCGTCGTGACGAGCGTGCTGCAGACCGTCGCGGGACGCATGATCTTCGCCCGCCCGAAACGCGAGAGCGTTCCGACGTGACGTGGGGCGCCGTCGTCGTTGCGGCCGGCCGCGGCACGCGTCTCGGCGGGCCCAAGCAGCTCATCGAACTCGCGGGAACGCCGATGGCCGGATGGTCGATTCGCACGTTCGCTGAAATGGAGGAGATCGGCGAGATCGCCGTGGCGACGGAGCCCGATCTCGTCGAGCCGATGCGCGAGCTCTGCGCGCGGGTCGCCCCGAAACGCGACGTGCGCGTCGTACCGGGCGGCGCGACGCGCCGCGAGAGCGTGCGTCGAGGGTTGAGCGCGATCTCCGCCGCGTGCGACGCCGTGCTCGTGCACGACGGAGCGCGGCCGCTCGTGCGCGCCCACGACGTGCGCGCGGGGATGCGCGAAGTGCGCGCGGGGCGGGCGTCGCTGCTCGCCGTTCCGGCGGTAGACACGATCAAGCTCGTGGACGCGGCATCGCGCCGCGTCGTCGAGACGCTCGACCGCAAGCGGCTCTGGGCGGCGCAGACGCCGCAGTTCGCCGCCGCCGCCGATCTGCGGGCCGCGCACGAGCGCGCGGAACGCGATGCGATCGAGGCGACCGACGACGCCGCACTGCTCGAGGCCATTGGAGTGGAGGTCGTCGTCGTTCCCTCGACGAGCGAGAACTTCAAAGTGACGCACCCCGACGACGTGGCGCGCGCGCAAGCGATCCTGCGAGAGCGGGTCGCGTGATGCGAATCGGTCACGGTTTCGACGCGCATCGTCTCGTCGAAGGCCGAGCCTTCGTGCTCGGCGGCATTCGAATTCCGTTCGAGCGCGGCGCGCTCGGCCACTCCGACGGCGACGCGCTCGCGCACGCGCTCGCCGACGCGCTGCTCGGCGCGGCCGCGCTGCCGGACCTTGGCTCGCGCTTCCCGGCGAGCGACGCGCGGTGGAAGGACGCGGACTCGATGGAACTGCTCGAGCGATGCGCCGCCGCCGTACGCGACGCCGGCTTTGCAATCGTCAACGTGGATGCGACCGTCGTCGTCGAGCGGCCGAAGCTCGCACCGCACGTCGAGGCGATGCGCGCGAACGTCGCGGCGCGGCTGGGCGTGGACGTCGGCGCCGTCGGCGTCAAGGCGAAGACGAGCGAAGGAATGGGCTATACCGGCGACGGCAGCGGGCTCGCGGTCCACGCCGTCGCGCTCATCGATTAGCGCCCGCGGGCCTCAGGGCGAGGGCGAGACCGCGAGCCCGGTGCGTGCCCGGTTACTTTTTCGTGGAGAGCGGCCGCGGAGCGAACCCGCTCGTTGACGGCTTGGGTTACACTGTTGCAGATGTTCTTCGGTACGATATCGGCCGATTTGCGAGCTCCACTCGAGCGCGATCCCGCCGCGCGCGGGCCGCTCGACGTCGTGCTTTCGTATCCGGGATTCCACGCGCTGCTCGCACATCGGATCATCCATCCGCTCTATCGCGCGGGCGTGCCGCTCCTCCCGCGCTTCCTCGCGAACGTCGCGCGCTTCTTTACCGGCATAGATATCCATCCGGGCGCGACGCTCGGCAAAGGCATCTTCATCGATCACGGGACCGGCGTCGTCATCGGCGAGACCGCCGAAGTCGGCGATGGGTGCACGATCTATCAAGGGGTCACGCTCGGCGGCACGAGCCTATCGCGCGGGAAGCGGCACCCGACGTTGGGACGCAACGTGACCGTCGGCGTCAACTCGAGCGTGCTCGGCGCGATCGTCCTCGGGGATAGCGCAAAGGTCGGCGGCGGTTCCGTCGTCGTCAAAGACGTCCCCGCGAACGCGACCGTCGTCGGCGTGCCCGCGCGCATCGTCGCGCAGGACGGAAAGCCCGTTCGCGCGGTCTCGACTCGCCCGCAGGTCGAGATGCCCGATCCGAACGCCGATGCGATCGTCCGGCTCCAGCGGAGGATCGATCTCCTGGAGCGGCGGCTGACCGAGATCGAGAGCGGCGACGCGGAAGAAGAAGCCTGGAGCTGGGTCATCTAAGAGAACGGGTGTCGTGAGACTCTACAACACCCGCACGCGCGGCGTCGAAGAGTTCGTGCCGTTGCGTGCCGGCGAGGTGCGCATCTATGTTTGCGGATTGACGCCGTCGGCGCAAGCCCACCTCGGCCACGCCCGCTCGTTTCTCTTCTTCGACGTCTTGCGGCGCTATCTCGCGCACCGCGGGTATCGCGTGACCTACGTGCAGAACGTCACCGATATCGACGATCGCAGCATCAACGCGGCGAAGGAGACCGGCGAGGATTATCACGCGATCATCGATCGCTACTACGGCGAGTTCAAGGCGGCGATGAGCAAGCTCGGCGTGACGGAGTACGATAGCGAGCCGTACGCGACGAAGTTCATCGAGCCGATTCAGACGATGATTCGTGAGCTCATCGCCGCCGGGCACGCGTACGTGACGCCGGACGGCATCTACTATCGCGTCGCCACCTTCGCCGGTTACGGGAGGCTCGCCAACCGCAACGTCGCCGAGTTGGAATCGGGCGCGCGCATCGAGGTGGACGAAAAGAAAGAGGATCCGCTCGACTTCGCGCTCTGGAAGTTCGCGAAGCCGGGCGAGCCGCGCTGGGCGTTCGAGCCCTACGGCGAAGGCCGTCCCGGATGGCATATCGAGTGCTCCGCGATGTCGCGCGCGCTGCTCGATCCCGACGGAGCCGGCTTCGACATTCACGGCGGCGGCGCCGACCTAATCTTCCCGCACCACGAGAACGAGATCGCGCAGAGCGAGCCGCTGATGTCGCGCCCGCCAATGGCAAACTTCTGGGTGCACGGCGGCCTCTTGCTCTTCGACAACCGAAAGATGTCGAAATCGTTGGGGAACTTCGAGCCGCTCTCGTCGCTTCTCGAGCGCCACGATCCGCAGGCGATTCGCTGGCTCTTTCTACAGACCGGCTATCGCAAGGTGATGAACTTCACCGAGGAGTCGATCGCCGCGGCGGGCCAGGGACTCGGCCGCGTCAAGGCCGCGTATCGCGATATCGCGCGCGCCGGGCGAGCGCAGTCGCCCGACGATCGCGAATTCGACGCGCGCATGGAGGCGGCGCTCGACGACGACATGAACGCCGCGGCCGCGCTCGCGGTGCTCTACGACGTCGTCGCGAACGCGAAGCCGACGCGCGAGCGCCTCGCCTATTGGCTGCGCATTCTCGGCATCGAGCCGAACGAGTCGTGGCTCGAGGATCCGGTTGCGGAGCTGCCAGCGGATATCGGCGCGCGCTTGCGGACCGCGCTGCGCGAGGCCGGCATCGCTGCCCCTGCGATGGACGGTGCGACGCCGCGAGAGGCGGTCGAGCGAGTCGTCGCGCTGCGCGACGAGGCGCGGCGCGCAAAGGATTGGGCCGCATCGGATCGCTTGCGCGACGCGCTCGCGCGCTGCGGCATCGAAGTCAAAGACTCCAAAGACGGCACGGCCTGGACGGTGGCGTGAACTACGACGATCTCGTCTACGGCATCCACGCGGTGGACGAGGCGCTCGCGAGCGGCGAGAAGTTGCGCGCGATCCACGTCGCGGCGGATCGCGCGAAGGACGCGCGGCTTCGCGCGCTGCTCGCGCGAGCGAAGGAGGGCAACGTTCCGGTCCGTTTCGAGCGCCGCGCGTTCTTCGATCGTGTCCCGTTCAAGGCGCACCAGGGCGTCGTCGCGGTCGCGCCGCCCTTTGACTACGCATCGCTGCACGACATCATCGGACGCGGCGGCGGACGGCGGTTGATCGTGCTGCTCGATCACCTCACCGATCCGCACAACGTCGGCGCGATCGTTCGCACGGCCGAAGCGGCGGGCGCGAACGGCGTCGTCTTGCCCTCGCGCCGCTCGGCGGGCATCAATGCAACGGTTCGCAAGGCCGCCGCGGGCGCGGCAGCCCACATCCCGATCGTCAAGGTCGCCAACCTGGCCGAGGCGATCCGGGCCCTCAAGAAGGCCGGGATTTGGGTCGTGGGGGCCGACGCCTCGCCCGAGGCCGTCGCGCTCGGCGATGCCGACCTCGACCGAGACCTCGGGGTCGTCATCGGGGCCGAGGGAAGCGGCCTTTCGCCCCTGATTAAGCGTGAATGCGACTATCTGGTGAGGCTGCCCATGCGGGGGAAAGTGGCCTCCCTCAACGCCTCGGTGGCCGCCGCTATCCTGATTTACGAGGCCTTAAGACAGGGAGACCGCTCGCTTCGTCCTTGACGAGGGAGGGGGAACCTCCTATATACTAGCCTCGACGTGCCGCGCCCGACGGGCCGCGGCCTGCGCATGCGGCTCGTCGTTATCAACGAGGCAGATAGAATATTATGGCAATGACCCATCCAGTGGCGGATGGCGTAGAGTACCAGCAGAGGGTCGACGAGGATCTGGTCGCCATCGCAAAGACCGGCGATAACCTCGCCATGGAATACCTTCTTAACAAATATAAAAATTTCGTACGCATCAAGGCCAAGAGTTACTTCTTGATCGGCGCCGACCGAGAGGACATCATCCAGGAAGGAATGATCGGCCTCTACAAGGCCGTGCGCGACTTCAAGGCCGATAAGCTTTCGAGCTTCCGGGCTTTCGCCGAGCTGTGCATCACGCGGCAGATCATCACCGCGATCAAGACGGCGACGCGCCAGAAGCACATCCCGCTCAATCAGTACATTTCGCTGAACAAGCCGATCTACGACGAGGACAGCGAACGGACGCTGCTCGACGTGATGGCGTCGCAGAAGACCTCAGACCCCGAAGAACTGGTCGTGACGCAGGAAGTGTCCGACGACATCCGCCAGCGAATCCGGCAGAATCTCTCCGAGCTCGAGTCGCAGGTGCTCGAATCGTACCTCGAGGGCAAGAGCTACCAGGAGATGGCGCGGGATCTGGGCCGGCACGTGAAGTCCATCGACAACGCGCTCCAGCGCGTCAAGCGGAAGATCGAAAAGAACCTCGCCGAGTTCGAGTTCCAGTAACCGTTTCGACGAAGGCGCGCCACGTCGGCATCGTCGCCTGCTCCGCGGAAGGGGCGGCGCTCTGCTATCGCACGATCTGCTCGGAGGGCGACGCGATGCTCGGCGAGCACGCGCACCCGGAGATCTCGATGCACACTCCGTCCTTCGCGGAGTACTGCGAACGCATGGAGCGCGACGATTGGAACGGCGTCGCCGAGCTGATGCTCGACTCGGCCCGTAAACTCGCGAAAGCCGGCGCCGACTTCCTGATCTGTCCCGATAACACGATCCATCAAGCGCTCCCGATTATCGCGGAGCGCTCGCCGCTTCCGTGGCTGCACATCGCGGAGGTCGTCGCCGACGAGGCCGGCGCCCGCGGATACCGGCGGCTCGGGCTGCTGGGAACGCGCTGGCTCGTCGAGAGCGATGTCTATCCGCGTTCGCTCGAGCGACGCGGCATCGAGTTCGAGCGCCCGACCGCAACGGAACGCGACGAGATGAACGACGTCATCATGGACGAGCTGGTCTGCGGGCGGACGCCACCCGAAGCGCTGCGTTGCTTTCGGCGCGTCATCGAACGCATGAAGGATGCGGGATGCGATGCCGTCGTGCTTGGCTGCACCGAGATTCCGCTCGTCGTCGGCGACGCGAACTCGCCGCTGCCGGCGCTCGACTCGACCCGGCTCTTGGCGCGCGCGGCGCTGCGCCGCGCGACCGGCTCGGGCTAGCCGAGCCTCTCCACGATCGCGCGATAGAGCGCCTCGCGCTCCGCAATCGGATCGACGACGAAGATCGTCGGCTCGCCGGCGTGCGGCTCGATGCAAACGGTCACCCGCCCGCGCGCGCAGACGTCCATGCAGCTCGTGCTGATTGCGCGAATCGGCCCCCAACGGCCGTCCTGCTTGAGCCGCTCTTTCAACCAGTTACGCAAGTTGAAGTCGCCGATCTGCGCGGCGATTGCGGGATCTTCTTCCGGGATGCGTTCCTTGAAACAGCGCTCGCAGACGAGCGCGAGCCCCGCCGTAAGCCACTTTGGATTTACTTGTTGCATGTTGCTTTTAAGAAACAGTTGGAGCCGACGGTGGGACTCGAACCCACGACCCCGATCTTACAAGGATCGCGCTCTGGCCAACTGAGCTACGTCGGCAACAACTCCAATTGCAGCGATGGCGCCCGAAACACCTCTCGCGACGGTTGCCGACGAGACGCCGATTTTGGTTGATGAAGTTTCAGAGGATTGTCACGTCCACCAAGGCGGTGGGCTCTCCCGCGACCCCGGTTTAGTGCGCGAAATGTAGGCGTAAGCGCGTGGCAGTTTGGGCAGAGTAGCTTCAGATTTGAGAGCCGATTATTCTGCCAGTCGCCATCTACGTGCTCGACTTCGACGGGAACCTTTCGGGTTTTCTGGTGGCGCCGCGCCCAGCCGCACTCCGAACAGCGCTCGCCATATAGCTCTCGCAAGAGCCGAGCTAAGAATTGACTGCCGACAGGCCCGTAAAAGCCCCCGTTTTCGACGAAGTCGCGCACCTTGGCGCCATAACGGTGCGCTTGCATGCACCTGAGGGAGCAGTACCTGGCGCGATGTAAACCGACGATCTTGCCGCATCCATTTAGGCATTGGCTGCGGCTCTTTTGCTGCGCCCGATGACAGCAGGCAATCGAACAATACTTCGTGGCCGTGCGTTTTAATTGGGCTCCGCATCCTGTTTGACAGTACTTCGGCGATCCTCTCGACATGGTGCCAAGATTGTACGCATGGGATGTGCCATACGCATGGCCTATTGCGTCGTGGTGCGCTTCTCCCAGAGCACGCGCGTGTAGAGCGTTTGAAATCCGCAACGATGAAAGTTGCGCTCGGAACGTCCGCCCGGACCGGCGAAGCCGTGCGCGATTCGAGCCCCCGATTCAACTGCGCGCGCTAGCCGGTCTCGAATCATCGCGAGATGCCAACCGCGATTGCGATACGCTACCAGCGTCGAGCCGGCGATGATCGAAGCACATTCGCCGGAGAGGCCCATTGCGGACGTTGCCGCGATCGCGTCGCCGTCGCGCCCCTCGAGCGCGACGACGCCGTGCGTATCTGCGACGATCGTTGCGATTTCATCGTCGCCCGGCTCGAGCGTTTCGCGACCGCGAAAGCCTTGCGCCGAGGCGATCGCCCACGCTCGCACGTCCGCTGCGATTCCGATGCGTTCGTCCTTAAATGCCGCGGCTTGGAGTTCGTCGGTTGCCATGACGCTGGTGAAGTCGCAGGGCGTATAGCCGGATTGCGCCAGCGTGCGGCCGAGCGTCGCGTCCGCGAGCGGATCGACGGTAACGCGCGGCGTCGTGCCGCGAGACTCGTAGAACTCGGTGATGCGCGCGACGTCGCCCGCGCTCACCGCCGCGAACGATCCGACGCCGTAGGCCTTCGAAATGGGCCGCTCGATGCCGGCGAATACCGCTAAGCCGCCGGCGACGTCGATCGTCTCGACGCCGATATCGGGGAGTAGACGCTGCGCGGCCTCGGCCATCGCTCGCAACTCTGCGTGCTGCGCGTGCCGGAGCGTCGCAAAGAGTTCGCGCGTCAGGAGCACGCGCGGATTGCTTTTAGGCTACGTACCGACGACGATCCAGTCGGCGATGACGTACTGCGCGCCGGTGCTCGTGATCGTCAGCATCCCGCTGCCTGCCGCGTCCGTGCGGAAGGTCGCGAGTTGCTTGTTGTTCTTCGTGATGATGCCGCTGATCGCATCCGGCCCGCGGCCCGCGTCGGTCGTGACGTAGAGGCTCTCACCCTTCGAGAAGCGCGCGCCTGGAACGTTGACGCTCGAAAGCTCGCCGCGATGGAACGCCAGCGCGATCGGAATCGAGAACGCGCTCGCCGACGCGCCCCCCTTGAGCGTAAACGCGGGAACGGTCATCGGACAGTTGGCGATCATGCCGCTGCGGGCGATCGAGAGACTCCCAATCGCGCCCTGCACGACGGCGCCGGTCGCGTTTGCGGTCCAGGTCGCCGAGCCGCGACCATCGGTCGTGCGCGTGCCGCCGGAGAAGGCGCCGCCCTCCCAGCCGAACGTCGCATCGAGCGAGGGGATGCCGCTCAAACTGTAACCCGCCGAGCCTTCGCAGTACTCGACCATGTTGCCCGAGCCGGTCCGGAAGACGAGCTCGGAACGCGATGTGATTTGCTTCGCCCGCTCCGACGCTCGCGGCTTGCGCGCGCCGGAGAAGGCGCGCTGGTCGGCGCTGACGTCCCGGACGAACGAGCCCATGGCATCGGTGACCGCGATCGCCGCCTTGGCGTTCTCCGATCCGGAGGCGCGATGCGCGTCGAGGGCGTCGGCGACGTCGCTAACGGTCTGCACCCCGTCGGCCGACGGCAAGGATAAGCCGGCGGGGCCGAGCAAGCCGGCGCAACCCGCGAGCGGAACTCCTATGACGAGGGCAGCCGCGAGGGCCGCCAGGCGAGCCATCCTGCGCAGACTCCAAAGATCGGTAGGCAAGTTTGCTATGGTTTCCATGGTAAGGTACCGGTGTAGGGTGCACATGAGAGGTCCATGAGGAGCGGCAGCGGTTGTCCCTTACTACCGCGCCGAGGAGCCCGTGGTTCCGCTAGCGTACCCTCGTGGGCTGGTCGCGGGTAGGTGGCCGAGTGGTTAATGGCACCAGACTGTAAATCTGGCGCGCGAAGGCGCTACGCTGGTTCGAATCCAGCCCTGCCCAAGTCTCCGCGGGCGTTGCATAGTGGTAATGCCCCTGCCTTCCAAGCAGGAGTCGCGGGTCCGATTCCCGCCGCCCGCTCCAGTCTTGCGTTCACGTTAACCGGGATCGGCTCGAGCAACGTTCGGCCGGCTGCCCACAGCCCCGTCCCGCAGCAGCAAAACGTTCGGTTTTCCGCCCTCCTGGGCAGAGGGAGGGGACGCAAGTCATCGAATCCGTCGGGTCCCTTGCTTTTCAGACCGCTCTATCGAGTGATGGCGCCGTCTGGATCCAAAAACATAGGAGAACTCGACAACATGCGCTTATCAATGGCGACCGCAGCGAGTGTTGCCCTAGCGGCAGCCCTGCTTGCGGGTTGTTCCACCTCATCTCAAGGTACGGCAATTCCCGGCGGCGCGACGCAATCGAGCGCCGCGCACGGCGTCGGATCACCGGCACACTTCGTGCCGCTGCCGAAGGTCATGACCCGCGCGCAGGTCGCGCAGCTCCATCCGAGCGTCCTGCAACCGAAACTTCAAGAGATTCTCAGTCACAAGCACTTCTCCAAGCCGAACTTCCGCCCGAACAAGAAGGCCAAAGTGCTGCAGTTCATCATGGATGACGGCGGCTACATCTGGGGCCTCGGCAAGAAGAACAAGCTCGTCTCGTACGCAACCGATTGCTCGGGCGCCGAGGGCGGCGTCGTCGATCATTCGAGCCGTCTCGTCGTTGCGTGCACGAACTCGTCAACGGTCAACATCTACAAGAAA
The DNA here is from genome assembly GCA_035541935.1 of Candidatus Binatia bacterium. Lineage (GTDB taxonomy): Bacteria > Vulcanimicrobiota > Vulcanimicrobiia > Vulcanimicrobiales > Vulcanimicrobiaceae > Cybelea. The sequence goes on from DATKMJ010000063.1 coordinate 61,291, forward strand.
GGCAACGCGAGCGGCCCGGCCGACACGGTGCTCAACGACACGCCCGGCATGTATCCGGCGGCCGCGTTCGAAGGCAGCGACGGCACGATCTACGCGACGAACCTCTACGGGTTCTCTTGCACGACGTACTACTGCTACTTCTACCCGGGTAACGTCGTGTGGTGGAGCCCTGGTAACCAGTCGTCCGGATCCTCGCCGAGCGGCACGTACACCGACCCCAGCATGTACGAAGTCTACTTCGGCGACGTTGACAACAGCGGCAACGTCTACATCGACGGCGTCCGCGCCGTCTCGTACGGCTACGGAGCCGATGAGATCACGGGCATCACCACGACGGCCCCGGTGTCAACGAATATGAACATCGCGCTGAACTTCCCCGGCGGCATCTACGTCGTCGGTCCGAACAGTGCGACGCCCGAGCTCTCGGTCAACGACCAGGGCTCCTACGGCTCCGGCAACAACGCGCTCTATATCTACTCGCTGCCGTGGCCGGGCTCGCTGCTCTACACCGACCACTCGCCGCAGAACATCAGCAACACCTGCGACCCGGTCGCCGGTGGATACAACAAGGCGGATACGCAGGTCCTGATCGGCGACGCGGGATGCGGCGCCGGCGACCTCGGCACGTTCGCCTCGAATACGTGGAAGACGCTCCTGAACATCAACTTCAGCGAGCCGATCGACGGAGCGTTCCAGTCCTCGGATAAGTAACGCTCACGCAATCCACGTAGCAAAGCTAACGGGGTTCTCTTCGGAGAACCCCGTTTCTCTTTTGCGATTCGGATGGAGCGGGGAACGCTTACATGCCGCCGGGGAGCATGTTGCAGTCGATCATCTTGTTCAACAGCGGCGCGGCGACGATGTTGACGAAATCCGTGCGCGCCTGCTGATTCGCCTTGAGCTTGGCGGCCATCGCGCTCGAGCTCGATCCCGAGGCGGACTTCTGCTTCATCTGCGCCATCGTAGCGGCGAAGTCGCTGCAGTTCTCGCCCTGGATCTTGCCGACGAACGAGTTTGCGGCTTTCGTTGCGATCTGATCGGCCATCTGCTGACGCATCTGCGCCGTCGCCGGAATCGCGGCCGACGCCAGCGCCAATCCGGCGACGGCGATCGCGACGGCGCGACGCGAAAATACCGAAGAGTAAAACACTCTGTAAAGCCCTCCTTGCGCCGCGCCTTCGGTTCGCAAAACCGCGCGCCCTCTGGTAGGGAGCGAAGCCGCGAGCGGAGTAACGCCGCTAGGGGCGCCGTCGTAGCTCAGTGGTAGAGCACTCCCTTGGTAAGGGCGAGGCCACGGGTTCAATCCCCGTCGACGGCTCCATCCCTTGCCTGCGACGGGAGGTGCCATGCTTTCGAGACGTGTTTTCGCTTGCATCGTGCTCGCAGCAACGGCCGCCTGTTCGACGAGCGCCTCGTTCTCCAACGCGGGGGCGATGCTGCCCGCCATGCAGAGATCGCCGGTTCGCTTCGCCAACGGCAAGACGCCGATCAAGCACGTCGTCTTCATCATTCAAGAGAATCGCAGCTTTGAGAACTTCTTCGCCGGATTCCCCGGCGCGGACGCCCCGTTGTACGGCTTCGCGCTGCACAGCCACAGACGCGTGAAGGTCCCGCTGCACCAGACGGACTTCGAGACCAACCCGAACCTGCCGCATACGTGGCAGGCGGCGATCACCGGATGGCACAAAGGGAAGATGGACGGTTTCCACACCGGCCCCGGCATGAATTTTGCCGCCTACGCGTACGCGGAGCACTCGCAGATCGGGCCCTATTGGGCGATGGCTCAGCAGTACGTGCTCGCCGATAAGATGTTCCCCGACGAGTTCGGGGGCAGTTATGTCGTCCACATGATGGCCGTCGCGGCCAACGACGATCTCAGCCCAACCGAAGCGCTGGTCAATCAGCCGACGCACGCGCCCGAAGATTGCGACTCGCCGCCGCAGACGCGCAGCTCGCTCGTCAACATCTATCGGCAGGTCGGGCGCGGCAACGGGCCGTTCCCATGCTTCACGCAGTTCGACTCGCTCGCCAACGTCCTCGACGACGCCGGCGTATCGTGGCGGTTCTATATCAAGCGCCACCTCAACGGCGGGCTCTACTCGCCGTTCGAAGCGCTCTCCTACGTTCGTTACGGTCCCGACTGGGATAGGAATATCATCGCCCCGCAGACGCGCGTGCTTACGGATATCAAACGCGGCCGTCTCGCCGCGGTGACGTGGGTAACGCCGAGCCGCAACGACTCCGATCTTCCCGGCACCCACAGCGACCACGGGCCGTCGTGGGTTACCGCGATCGTCAACGAGATCGGCGAGAGCAAGTTCTGGAAATCCACTGCGATCGTCGTCGTGTGGGACGAATGGGGGGGCTGGTACGACAACGTGCCTCCACCGCAGCTTGACTTCCGCGGACTAGGGATTCGCGTTCCCTGTTTGATCATCTCGCCGTATGCGAAGGAAGGGACGTCCGGAGCCGGATACGTCTCGCACACGCAATACGAGTACGCGAGCGTTTTGAAGTTCGTCGAAGAGATCTTCGATCTGCCGCCGATCGGACCTGGCTCGCAAGGCTACGCCGACACGCGAGCCAACAGCATCGCCGATAGTTTCGACTTTTCGCAGAGCCCGCGCGCCTTCACGCCGTTCGGCTCGAAATATCCGGCGTCGTACTTCATCAACGAGCCGCCGTCGGACGCTTCGGTGGACGACGAGTAGGCGTCAGCGCTCCATCGCCTTCTTGATGAAGGCGTCTGCCGCGTCGCTCCATGGCCGTGCGAATTCGCTCGGCCAGTTGGCCGAATCCGACCAAAGCCGGCTCAATCCGCGCACGATCTCGGCGTTTCCTTGCGTGAACGCTTCGAGCAGCGCCCGCCATCGCGCGGCGAGTTCCCGGGCCTCGTCGCTGCCGGGATCGACCGCTCGCGCGGCCGCCGCCTCGACCTCCGCGAGCAGCGCGGCCCACGCGCGTTGACCTTGCTCGACGAGCTCGGGGGCGTTGCGCTGCAACTCTTCGAGCTTCTCGCGCGCCTCCTCGGAGTAGAACTTCTTCGTCCATTCCCAATCGTTTTGCACTTTGAACACCTCAATGACGTTTCGGAGCGTCGCCCAAAAATCGGCCGGTTCGCCGCGCAACAGAACGCGCCGCGCTTCGTCGATCGCCGCCAAGGCCGATTCGAGCTTCTCTTTCCGCCGCGCGATCAATTCGCGCTGCATTTGCAGAGCCGCAACCAGCGGCGGGCTCGATCCTCCGAGCAGCTCCTTGATTTGATCGAGACTAAATCCAAGGAAACGCAGCGCGAGAATCTGTTCCAGGCGCCCCAGCTCGGCTTTGCCGTAACGGCGGTATCCCGAATCGCTCAGGGCCGCCGGTTTGAGCAGTCCGATCCGATCGTACAGATGCAGCGTGCGGACCGTGACGCCCGCCGCCGCGGCGAACTCCTTGACCATCTTCAGGTCGCCGCCCCGCGTCTCCATGCTTCCTCCCTATCCAAGTCTAGGCGCTGACCCAGCGTCGGAGTCAAGCGTCTTTTTCCCGGATTCTAAGGCGCTTCCGGCGGCGCCGACGTTATACTATGGTTGCTATGCCCGCTCGAAACTTCTCGACCTATACCAAGGCGCTCGCCGTCGTAGGCGCGGCTATCTTCCTCGCGTCCTCGGTTCCGGCGTTCGCTCAAGAGTCGCCATATGGCGAGCCGCCCCCGCAGCAGCCGCCGGTGCAGCAGCCGCCGCTGCAGCAGCCGCCGCAGCATCTCCCTACCTACGCGGTGCCGACTCCGACGTACAGTCTCGGGGGCGCGATCAAGGGCATGGTTACCGGTTTTGACGGACAGTGGATCGTCTATATGCGCGACGACCGCGGCTTCGACGACCACATCACGCTTCACCAAGGAACGCAGATCAACCCGACCGGGATTCGCCTGCTCGAGGGAATGCGCGTAGCGATCTGGGGTTACGCCGACGGCCCCACCTATCAAGCGAACCGCATCGACGTTACGAACGCGCCGCAGGCGTACTACGGCTACGGCGGCTATCCGTTCTACGGGTACGGCTACGGCGGCTATCCCTACGGCTACGGTTATGGCGGCTATCCCTACGGCTACGGGTACGGCTATCCATACGGGTGGGGCTGGCCGTGGGGCCTCGGCCTCGGTCTCGGGATCAATTGGGGCTGGGGATGGGGTTACGGCTGGCATCCCTGGTCGGGCTACCGTCCGTACGGATACTATCACCCGTGGGGCGGCTGGGGTTATCACGGCGGAGTCTCCGGACGCCCCTGGCGGTAAGCGCCGCCGAGTCCGCTACCAGAGCGTGCCCTCGGCGACGAGCACGTAGAGAATCGGCCCGAGTCCCCAGACGATGCTGACGATAAACCACACGACCTTCTTGAACGTCGTCATGTCGCCGCGCGCGAGGATGTTGATCCACATGAGGATCATCGCGATCGGATGCAAGAGGATCGAGAGCAGCACTTCCAGCAGCAGCTTCATGCAGCCCTATTCGGCCCCGCATCGCTTTTGCGCCTTCGGTCGTTATGGAAGCGCAAGGAGTTGAAGATGAAGCACGAGGCAACCCCGGAAGTCCAAAAAAGCGAGGAGGAGTGGCGCGCCCAACTCGGCCCAGAACGCTACCACATCCTGCGCGAGGCCGGCACCGAGACCCCGTTCACGGGGAAGCTGCTCCAGGTCAGCGATGACGGAACCTATCTCTGCGGGGCGTGCGGCCACCCTCTCTTTAAGGCCGATTCCAAATTCGAGTCGCACTGCGGCTGGCCGAGCTTCACGCGTCCCGAGGAACAGGAGAACGTGCGCCTGCTCGACGATTACAGTCACGGCATGCACCGCGTCGAGGTGCGGTGTAAGCGCTGCGACTCGCACCTCGGGCACGTCTTCGACGACGGACCCGGCCCCGAAGGAACGCGCTACTGTATAAACTCGGCATCGCTCGACTTTCAGCCCTCGTCGCCGGCGTAGCGCTCGCGGCGGGGCTCGGCCTCGCGCCCGCGCGCGCATCCGAGGTCGTAACGGTGATGTACGCCGGATCGCTCGTTACGCCGATGGAGGGAGCGATCAAGAGCGCCCTCGCCCAACGCGGCATCGAGTTTCAAGGCCAGCCCGGCGGCAGCAAAGAGCTGGCCAATCTCATCGCCGCCGGCGTGAAGTCGCCCGACGTCTTCATCAGCGTCAATCCGAAGCTCGTAACGGGGCTCGGCGATCGCGTCGCGTCGGCGACGACCTTCGCGGGAACGAGCCTGGGGATCGCGTGGGCGCCGAGCTCCAAGTACGCCGCGCTCTTCGCAAGCGTCGCCGCGGGAAAGAGTTCGATGCAGAGCGCGCTCGAGACGCCGGGGCTGCGGATCGGCCGCACCGATCCGAAGCTCGATCCGAAGGGCGCCTATACGATCCAGGGGATGACGATCTGGCTCGGCAGCGACGGTGAGCGTACGATTCTCGGCGACGACGAGAACCCGGCGCAGATCTTTCCCGAAGAAGATCTGCTCGCGCGGATAGACACCGGTCAAGCCGACGTCGGATTCTTCTATCGCACCGAAGCGGTCGCGCGCGGCTACCAGTTCGTTCCGCTTCCCGGCGACGCCGCGCTGACCGATCGCATCACCTACACGCTCGCCGTCATGAAGGCGGCGCCGCATCCCGGCGCCGCGAAGGCCTTCGCCGATTTCATCCTCACCGGCGAGGGGCGCGCGATTCTGGAAAAGGCCGGCGTCATCTATCGTAAGACGCCGCATTGACCGTCAAGGCGCAGTTTCCCGAAGAGCAGACGACCGACGGCAGTTTCGCGCGCCAGGCGGACTCGTTCCGCGACTGGGTGCGCGCCGACGGCAGCACGGAGTTCCCGGCGGTCGCCGGTCGCTATCATCTCTACGTCTCGCTCGCCTGTCCCTGGGCGAGCCGCACGGTTATCGTTCGCGCGCTCAAAGGTCTGCGCAACGCAATCGGCATGACGGTCGTCGATCCGATCCGCGACGAACGCGGCTGGCGCTTCACCGCGAGCGAGCCCGACCCGCTCAATGGCTGGGCGTTCTTGAGCGAGGCGTACTTCGCCACCGATCCCGGCTATCGCGCGCGCGTCACGGTCCCGGTCCTCTGGGACGCGCAGCGCAAGCGCATCGTCAGCAACGACGACGACGACATCATGCGCATGCTGGAAACCGAGTTCGATGCGGTCGCCGCCAACCCGCGGCTCGACCTCTATCCGCGCGATCTCGCCGGCGAGATAGACGAGCTCAACGCGCGCCTCTACGAGAATTTCAATAACGGCGTCTATCGCGCCGGCTTCGCCACGCATCAAGCGCCCTACGAGCGCGCCGCATATCGCGTCTTCGAGTTCCTCGACGAGATGGAACGGCGTCTCGCCGATCGACGCTATCTCTTCGGCGCGCAACCGGTCGAGAGCGATTGGCGTTTCTTCGTGACGCTCGTTCGCTTCGATCCCGTCTACTACGGCCATTTCAAGTGCAACCTGCGCCGGATCGTGGATTACCAGAACCTCTACGGGTATCTGCGCGATCTCTATCAGATCGACGGCATCGCCGCGACGGTGGATTTCGATCAGATCAAGCGCCACTATTACTACACGCACGACGACATCAACCCGACGCGGATCGTGCCGATCGGGCCGCTGCAAGATCTCACCGCCCCGCACGGACGCGAGCGTCTTCCGTAGAAGAAGCGGCGGATGTTCGATCTCGACGAGTTCGTAGCCGATTGCCGCAGCGCGCTGGCCCAGGGGTCGGAGCACGCGGTTCGCGAGGTCGTCGCGCGGGCCGTCAGCGATCCCGCCGCCGTCATCAAGCGGCTCGGCGAACCGCGGCGCGGGGAGTTGCAACGCCTCTACCGATCGCCGGAACTGACCGTTCTCAACGTGATCTGGGCGCCGAAGATGACGATCTTTCCACACAATCACGATATGTGGGCGGTCATCGGCATCTACTCGGGACGCGAAGACAACGTCTTCTGGCGCCGGCTGCCCGGCGAAGCCCGTAAGGTCGAAGCGGCCGGCGCGAAGTCGCTCTGCGACAGCGATGCGGTGCCGCTCGGGCGAGATATCATCCACTCCGTCACGAATCCGATCGGCCGGTTCACCGGCGCCATCCACGTCTATGGCGGCGATTTCTTCGACGCTAATCGGAGCGAATGGGACCCCGAGTCGCTACTCGAGCGGCCCTGCGATCCGGAGCGCATCGCCAGGATCTTCGAAGAGGAGAACGACCGGCTGAAATAGCCTCCGGGCGCCTTGACGGTAACTATCCCTTGACGACACGTATAGCGTCTGATACAATTGGTTGGTGGACAAGCAACTAGGTGCTCCGAATCTCTTTACCGTCGTCGTCCTCGGCCTGCCGGGTGCGGTCTTCGTTGCGGCCGGTTTCGTCCTTGCTGGGATTGGCGGTGACAGGGACTACGTAAAGTTTGGCATTGGGCTCGGGATGCTCTTGTTCGGTTCGCTGCTCTTCGTTGCATCAGCAGTTATGCTCATTGGCTGGGCCGTCAAGGCTTTCAGGAGCTAGGTTATGCCGACCCCGAATTTGCCGCCCGAGCGCAAATACACGTTCAAGGACTTTGAGCGGGACTTTCCAGGCGACGAAGCCTGCATGGCATGGCTTGTAGAATTTTTGTACCCGCACGGTATCCATTGCCTCGGGTGCGGCGAGGTTCGCCCGCACCATCAGCTTAAGGGACGCCCGAAGGTCTGGACCTGCGACTACTGTGGAACTCATACACACCCGACCGCCGGCACGATCTTCCACAAGTCATCTACAAGTCTCAAGACCTGGTTCCACGCGATCTACCTAATGAGCGCAACGCGCTGTGGCATCTCCGCCATGCAGCTCATGCGGGAAACGGGCGTCACCTATAAGACCGCGTGGCGAATGTTCAATCTCATCCGCAAGATGCTACTAGAGGACCTGCGCGATCTCCACGGCAGCGTCGAAGTTGACGAAACCTACGTCGGCGGCAAAAAGCGCGGGCGAGGGTACTACAACCTAAACCGCGGCGGCGGCCTAAAAACCGCTGTAGGCGGAGCCGTAGAGCGTGGTGGCCGCGTATCCGCCTATGTTATGGAGGGGCGCGGGCTATGGGATTTGACGGAGCCTGTAGCCGAGCGCGTCCTCCCCGAATCCACGATCTTCACAGATGAAGCCCCGCAGTACAAACGCTTGACGAAGATGGGCAAAGGTTGGGAGCATCGGCGAATTCACCACGCCGAGAAAGTGTACGTGCGTGGCGACATTCATACAAACACAATCGAAGGCTTCTGGAGTCTCGTGAAGCGCGGCATTTCAGGCGTGTACCACTCGGTTTCCAAGAAGCACTTGCAGGGCTACTTAGACGAATACAGCTTCCGTTACAACCATCGTTTCGATGATCGTCCCATGTTTAAGGCTTTGAAGGCTCAGATTTCCCAGGAGTTTGTTCCACAGCATTTTCCGCAGAAATATCGACCTCGGAAAGGCGTCGTTTCGTCGTGACCGACGCGAGGGCTTTGAGAAAATCTTCCTTGCTCGTGCAGTCGGGAACAGGGTCTAGGCGCTTGCCGTCATCCTTGGGCATGTTGCTAGTATATCATCCTGCGGGTAAGGCGTTAGTATGAGGGACCTCAGCGCAGCCGCACGGATCGAACGCCGCCAAGGTGACCTCCAGGCTTGGCTAAAGGAGCACGCTCCTGAATGCTTCGAAGATCAGCTACACTTGGACGACGGTAGCCGCGAACGCACTTATTGGCACTACGGCTACCTTGTCGCGCTAACCGACATCCTTCAGTTGGCTAAGCGGGAAGGCTGGGATTAGACCGTACAGCCTGGCTTAGGGCAACGGATTCGGGAGCCTTGTGGCCGAGCTGGGTGGATCTGGTTCTTCAGGGATTGCGGC